>CATJRT010000173.1 GCA_949742895.1 uncultured Eubacteriales bacterium
CTGTCATAAAAAAGGAAGCCGCCCATGGGCGGCTTCCTTTTTTCATTGGATGATGCGCCGTATATCCGCCTCCACCTGCTTGACCTCAAATTCCAGCTCGGCGGCGGGCATACGCACTGCGCCGTGCCCCAGGATAATCATCTGCTCCAGCCCGTCGGAGGTGGCCACCCGCACCCGGTGCTCCCGGCGCTCCTTCGCCAGGGCATAGGTGGTCCTCTCGATATACATATCTGCGGTTTCCGCCTCTTTGGTGTACACCACATACACCTCCCCAGCCCGCTCTACGCTGCCCGGGTTCCCTTTCACCTTGTAGGCGTCGAACACCACGATAACCTTGCACTTTTTCCAGCCTTGGTAGTTGCGCAGCCGGTCGATGAGCCTCTGTCGCGCCCCGTCCAGGTCCTGCCGGGACAGAGTGCGCAGCTCATCCCAGGCGTGGATGATATTGTAACCGTCCACCAGCAGATAATCGTCCCCGTCCCGGGCCTTCAAACCCTTCCAGGGCTTTGGCTTGGGCGGAGCACTCTTCTGCACCGGGCGGAAGGCGTGGGGCTTCACCGGACCATAGGCCCGCTCAAAGATGGCCTCCAGCTCCTTGTCCAGCACCGCCCGGGACTCATAGCTCATGGCAAGCCGGTACGAATGGAGCGCGTCCTCCGTTTTGGGGCGCTTTCCTTCCGCCCGCCAGCCGCTGTCCAGGTGCATATGAGCGCGGACCTGATCCCAGGATACGATAACCCCCGCGCCGTGGGAACAGAACACTGAATCCGCCGGATTGTCTACGTCACGCGACCCATCGTAGCCTATGGCGGCGATGACGGCATCCGCGTCGTGGCAGGGGCGGTAGCCCTCCACCGTGCAGGAGAAACGCCCCCGGCCTCCGGTGTACGCCGCCACATCCGTCCAGTAGCCCCTGGTCTCGGATACTGGAACGCTGCCGGTGAGCACTGCCTGATCCCCTGCCTGCTCCGGCCCTTCAAATATGCCGCCCATACGCTGGAGGTCGGTCATGGCCCGACCTACGCAATCCGGCGGCACCTCCAGCCGAAAGGAGTACCATGGCTCCAGCAGCACGCTTTTCGCGCTCATCAGCCCCTGGCGCACCGCCCGGTAGGTGGCCTGCCGGAAGTCTCCCCCTTCGGTGTGCTTCAAGTGAGCGCGGCCTGTCAGCAGGGTGAGCTTCATGTCGGTGACGGGCGAGCCTGTGAGCACCCCACAGTGGGTTTTTTCCATCAAATGGGTCAGGATCAGCCGCTGCCAGTTGCGGTCCAGTGCGTCCTCAGAGCACACCGTATCCAGCACCACCCCTGTCCCCCGCGCCAGGGGTTCCAGCAGAAGGTGGACCTCGGCATAGTGCCGCAGCGGTTCGAAGTGCCCCACCCCTTCCACTGGAGCCGTGATGGTCTCCAGATAGACGATGCTGCCGGGGCCAAAGCCAACCCGTAACCCAAAGCGCCGCTCCAGCAGCCGCGAAAGCACCTCAAGCTGTACCTCGCCCATAAGCCGCACCTGAATCTCCCCAGTCCGCTCCTCCCAGCTCACCCTGAGCTGGGGATCTTCCTCCTCTAAAATGCGCAGCTTGTCCAACAGAGTGTGGACGCTGCCCCCCTCGGATGGAAACACCTGATAGGCCAGCACCGGTTCCAGCTCCGGGCCTGCCCAGTCCTCCTCCGCTCCCAAGCCCTGGCCTGCCTGGGTACAGCTCAGCCCGGTGACGGCGCATACTGTACCCGCCGGAGCCTCCTCAGTCGGGACGAATTTGACCCCAGAATACAGCCGGATCTGGGTGGCCTTTTCCGCCCAGTCTGGACCGTTCACCGTATCCCGAACCCTCAAAACGCCCCCGGTGACCTTGAGCCAAGTGAGACGTTCTCCCCGTTCATCCCGGCTGATTTTGAATACACGGGCGGCCAGCTCAGCCCCCCAGTCCGGCTCCAGGGTATACCGCTCCAGCCCGTCCAGCAGCCCGTCCACCCCGTTCAGCTTCAGCGCCGAACCGAAAAAACAGGGAAACAGCTTCCGCTCCACAATCAGGGCGGAGATATCAGCGTCGGACAGATCCCCTGTCTCCAGATATTGTTCCATCAACCCTTCATCGCACAGCGCCGCCTGCTCCAGCAGCTCCTCCCTTGAAACGGAAAAATCGGCGCAGCTGTCGCTCAGCCGGGCGCGGAGCTGGGAGAGTAGCGCGTCCCGGTCCGTGTCCGGCTGGTCCATTTTATTGATGAACAAAAAGGTGGGCACGCCGTGCCGCTCCAGCATCCTCCACAGCGTCTCCGTGTGGCCCTGCACGCCGTCCGCCCCGCTCACCAACAGGATGGCGTAGTCCAGCACCTGTACCGTCCGCTCCGTTTCGGCGGCGAAGTCTACATGGCCGGGTGTATCCAGCAGAGTGATGGACAGGTCCTCCCGCTGAATCAGCGCCTGCTTGGCGAAAATGGTGATGCCGCGCTCCCGCTCCAGTGCGTCGGTGTCCAGGAAGGCGTCCCCGTGGTCCACCCGCCCCAGCTTTCGCAGTGCGCCGGATCGGTACAGCAACGCCTCGGTGAGGGTGGTCTTGCCCGAGTCCACATGGGCCAGCATACCCACGCAAAGCCGTTTGACCGATTTACTGCCGGGCCCTTGAGCCATGTTCATCACCGCCTTGATGTTCGTTATCCATATCGAAAGGATTATAACACACGAAAAATCGTTCGTCGATATGCATTCTGGCAAAATCTCGGGCAAAATCTTAGTGCACATAGCAAAGCAGGACGACCGGTAAACCGGTCGTCCTGCTTTTTGTTTGCTTGGTGCTTATGCAGCCCTCGCTCAGGCCAAGAACAGCTTGGAGAAGCGGTCCAAAATAGCAGCCACCTCAGCGCGGGTGATGTTGGCCTTGGAATCCAAGTCGTTGTTTCCGCGGCCCTGAATCAGACCGTTCTCGACGGCCCACGCCATGGCTTCCTTCGCCCAGCCGGAGATTTCAGCGCTGTCTGTGTACCCATCCAGCACAGACAGGTCCACATCCTTGCACAGCTCCAGGGACTGCGCGTAGCGGTACAGCATGACTACCATCTGCTCGCGGGTCACGTCGTCCTCGCCGCCGAACAGCTCCTCGCTGTATCCCTTGAGAATACCGTTGGCAACGCCCCAGGCTACGGCCTCGGTGTAATACCTGTCGTTCAGGTCGGTGAAGGCCACATCCGCGCCAGCGGACGGGTTCTTAGCCATGTTGTGGATGATCTGAGCCATCATGCCCCGGTTCAGAGCCATCTTGGGATCAAAGGTCAGTTCACTGGTGCCCTGCATATAGCCCTTGGCATAGATATTGGCGACAGCCTGGGCGTACCAGGACTCCTTGGCCACATCAATGAAGGGCAGGTCAGCCAGCGGGGTATCCGGGTCCTCGATCTCCTCACCCGGGCCAGGAATCACGATTTCATCTACCACCGGCAGTTGGGGAACCTCGGACTCGCCCGGCTCAGACAGCTTGTCGAGCACAGTATCCGCTTTGGTGATCTCCACCTCAGCAGCCTCGTCGCTGAAGTACTTGCCGCAACGCTCACAGTACCAGTACTCAATGTTGCCTTCAGTCTCAGTCGTGGGCTCCACAGCCTCCACATGGGTCAGGTCGTGGCCCAGCGCCTCGACGGTTTCCTGCTCCACAATGATCTTGCCGCAGAGTGCGCACCTCACTCCTTCAGTCAGGCCGCTCTCTGTGCAGGTGGCGGGAACGGCGGGAACGATTTCTTCAACGTGCTCGTGCGTCTGGTCCTTGACCACGCGGATGTTGTCAATGATGACGGCATTGCCGGGGTTGCGGCCTACGTTGATGCCGACATAGCCCTCACCGTCAGGCATACTGACGCTACTGTTGCTCATGCTGAAATCCTTCTCGGTGCCCACCAAGACGCCATCCACCCAAAGGGTGATGCTGCTGTCATTGATCTCCACCTTGACCCTGCGGGTCACACCGGGATTCAGCGCGGGGCCTGCCAGAACATTTATGCTGTAACTCTCTTCATCTGCACCTCCATTCCAGTAGTTCAGACCCCAGCCATCCAAGTTGTCGTAATGGCCAAAGTAGATACGATTATTCATGTCAATTGCCCGAACAGTGACGCCAACACGCACACCGGTAGTAAGGGCGGTCACGTCCATCTCGAACGTGCCGTTGGTCATCCTAATGGCCTCGTCGATCACGGTGTTGCGGTCACTGCTGTTGAACGTGATCTTCACAGCGCCGCTGCCGTTGTACTCAGTGGCCTCGATCGTCTCGTTCGAACCGCTGCCGACGTTGCCGTCCAGCGGCTTCATCATGGTGACATTGCCGCCGTCAAAGCTGTTGACGTAGATGCCCTCGCCGGTAGCCTGAGCTGTCAGAACCACCTCGGTCACACTGTCCGGCTCAGTCTTGGACAAGGCAGTTGCGTCCACAGTAACCACGTCATAGCCGTCGGCCTGGACCTTCAGCTTGTAGCTGTCAACACTCAGCTCCACAGCACTGGTGCTCTCGAAGGCAAACCGGCCCTCGCTGTCAGTGGTGGCGGTGAGGCCCAGAGGCATATAGGACACGTTCTCCAATGTAACCACAGCGCCGGCCACGGGGTTCGTGCCGTCAGTGACGGTACCGGAGATGGTCACCTCAAGCTTCTTCAGGTTGGCCATTGCGCTGTTCAGTGCGGCCAAGGCAGCGTCAACCTGTTCCTGCGTCGCCTCCATGTCATTCAGCACACTCCGTGCGGTGGTGCGGGCTTCGCTAAACGTATTCCACGCCTCAGCCTCAGTACCCTCGTAGCCGTCGGCCACAACATAGTTGTCCTGGTTCATGCCGTTGGCAGTAACCACAGCAGCGTTCAATTCAGTCTTTTGCACATCGTTGCTCCCGATGCGGAGATTGTCCAGAATGAAATCGCCGCGGCCGCTGAAGTACAGCGCGTACCCATCCGAATCGGCAAGGCCGGCGTTGTTGAAGCTGCCGCCCGCAGTGGCAATGCCGAACCAGGTCTGGCCGGATTCACTGCCGATGATGGTGAAGGTGCAGGTCTTGCTGCCGCTACCGCCTTCGATACCGGCACCCTTAGCCATCTCCAGGGGGATGGTCTGGCAATTACCAACGCCGTTCCACTCGCCGTCGCCGATAACCACCTGCATCAGGTTCTCGCAACCCATCTGATAATCGAAGCTGACAACGTAGGTTTTGCCGGGCTCAAAGCGGAAGTTCTGGGGGATGGTCTGGTAAACCAAGTTCCCGTTGCCCGTGAGCCCGTGGGTTTTGAGGGACCATTTGCCGTCCAGAACGTCGTCCACTTCCTTGATGTTCCAGCCGGACTGGGTGTAGGGTGCGTGCAGCTCGGACAGATGCTGACGGTTGTCCTGAACACCCTCAATGCCGCCCACCACGAAGGGCCACTCGCCCTGGGCAGAATGCTCAAAATCCTGGAACAAACCGTTGACACTGCCATCTGCGTCATAGGTATAGCCATCCATCTCGGTCTCGATGATGCGCAGAGCATCAAAGTAGGTGTAGCCCTCGCCCTCGTGGCCCAGGGTCAGGGTGACATCACCCTCTGGAGCAACGAAGAATACATACATATTCTGCATATAGCTACCGCCGACCTCAACGCCATGCTTGTTGTTCAGAGCATCGCCGCTGATGTAGTTGCGGGCAATAGAGCGCCCGGCATAGTTGTAGCCCAGCACATTGCCCTCAGCGTCCTTCACCTCGATATAGGCCTTGTCGTTGCTGTGATTTTCCACCGCCACATAGGCCAGATACTTGACGCCGGGCTTCAGGCCCACCAGCTCCTGGCTGACGGAAGCCTCGCCGGTCTGCTTCAAAACGGAAATGCCGTTGATGCTGTTGACCTTCTCAACGCTGCCGTTCACAGTCCAGACGGACAGGCTGGCATCGTTGAAGGAGGGATCGGTGATGTGCTGGCCGTCGGCGTAGTAGGTCACGTTGGGGGCCTTCGCGCCGTTCTCGCCCTTCACCACCACATAGCCGGTCTCGGCCTTGGCGTTCAGGGTCACGCGGCCATTGACCACGTTCACGGTCTGAGCCGCGCCGCGGCCCTGGTCGGACAGCTCGTAAACCACCACAGAGGACAGGTTGGTCCAGCCGTTGGGCAGCTCCCAAGTGCTGGTTCCGCCCTTGGCGTTCCAGTGGTACAGCTTCTCTTCAGCAGCGCTGACGCGCTGGCCGTCGGCAGTCCAATACCAGGGGATGAGGTACTTCAGGGTAGCCGCGCTGTGCGGGAAGGTGTTGTCCTCGCCGGCGGAGGCGGGCGCACCTTCCAGAACGACCTTGCCGTTCAGGGTCATTACGCGGGAACGGTACTCGACCTCGTTGGCCACAGAGAAGGAAACGGTGTTGTCCAGCTTGCTGTCCAAACCGCGGGTGACTACAATCTCATCACCGCCGCCCGCCAGCTTGACCTGCATCTCGGGCGTCCAGTTGGAGGTGGTGGTGCCGCGGGCACCGCCTGCGCCGCCGCCGTTGTAGGGGATTGCTACGGAGTTGTCCGCGTTGATCCAGTTGGTGATCCCGTAGTGCTGGAGGAACTTGGTGGGAATCATCTGGTTGTATGTGTTGTAGATGGACAGGTCATACTCACCGTCGCCCTGCCAGCCCTCAAAGCCCTGCATGGCGGGACCGCCCAGCAACGGGGCATTGCATGCGCCGCCGTAAGAGGCGAAGTCGGGCGGGAAGGAATCCTTGTATTCGTTGAGCATGAAGCGAATCACTGCACTGTTCAGCGCACCCTTGTCAGAGTAGTTGCCGTAGGCAAAGTCAGTGGTCCAGTGCTGGAAGGTGGACTCATAGGGGTTGGCCCAGGCCCACTCGTGGGCAATACGCCACTGGCCGTTGCCAACGTGCTTGGTGATCTCGTTGGAGAGCATCCGGGTCTGCCAGCTGTCATCGGTGCCGCCGGTGCAGTTGCCCCAGATATCCACATAGATAAACTCCAGCTCGGCGCCGCCCTCGTCATAGAGCCGCTGGAAGCGTGCCTGACGGTCGCCGGTGCCAAAGTCGTGCAGGGTCTTGAAGGAGATGGCGGTGTCATGCCAATGCCAGCCCCACTTCACCCTGCCGTCAGCGCGGTAATAGACGATATCGTCGTCCAGGGCCTCGGCCTCGGCGTACAGCTCACCGGCATTCACGTGGATGCCGAAGTAAGCGCCAATGGTCTTGCCCTCTTTGAGCATTGTCGCAAAATCGGTCGCACCGCCCATGCGGGTACCCATATTCCAGTAATCAGGATGGTTGGAGTCATGGCCCTCGCCGGCGTAGCCCTTGAGCAGGATGGCCTGACCCAGACCGTCGGTGTGGAGAGCCACCCGCTTGGCGTTATCCAGGCTGGTGAGGAACGGGTTCTGCGCCTGGGAACCGAAGTTCAGCGCGATACGGGTGTTCACGCGGTCCTTCACACTTTGGCTGTTGTTGGGAATGTGCATCACGGTCTCACGCAGAGCGATAGCGCCATCCTGCCAGTCAACAGTCTTATCATTGTTCTGGTCGCCCACGGCGATGACCACCTTGGCGTAGGGCTGCTCCCGCAGATCCTCGCTAATCACCTTCTGCTCCGCAGTCAGGGCCGTGGTGTGATCCAGCAGGCCAGTGCCGGGGTTACTGTCGGCCAGGAGGTAATCATAGGGCCAAGGCGCACTGTCCAGTCCGATGGTAACGTTCTCCCCATCGCTGGTAAAGGTGACCCGGTTGTAGTCGGAGGCAGTACCGGCGCCTCCGCCGTTGAGGGAGGAGTTGCTGGAAATGCCCGCCGCCATAATATCATTGGAGATGAAGGCGGCAAAGTACCTGTACACGCCGTTCAGCGTCTTGTTCGCTTCCGCCGGATAGGTAACATCGTTGGTCTTAATGCTGGTGTTTCCGTTCGCCTTCGCGCCAGTCACCTTCGCGCCGGGCTGGGTGCTGTTCACGGAAACCAGGCTGTGGTTGGGAATCTCGATGTTCTTCACCGGGTTGGCGAGCCGGTCATTGTTGGTATAGACCACCTCGTCGATGTAGAAGCCCAGCGTCTGGTTGGCGTACTTGCTGTCAGCCTGGTTGACCTCGTTGTCCAGGGTCAGCCGGGCAGTCATCGTAATGGCCACAGGGGCGGACATCACGATGGTGTAGGTCACGGTCATGCCGTCATCGCTCAGCACGGAGTTGACGGAGTCGATGGTGGCAGCCGTGCCGTTGATGTTAATGGTGCGGATTTCCTGCTTCTGGCCGTCCACGCGGATGCCGTTCTCGTGCCCCTCAGCGTCCAACATCCGGTACTGGATGACTCGTGGGAAGTCCTCGTCCACCAGCACCTTCATAGCGGAGTTCTCCAGGACCCGGATCCCTGTGAAGTCCTGCTCAAGGACAAAATTCTTAGTCAAATCAGTCCCGGCGACTGTAATGTTCTCAGTCTTTCCTGTGTAGCCCGCAGCGGATACGGCAAGGGTGTAGTCACCATCAGCCACGCCGATGATGGTGTACTCGCCGTTCGCATCAGTGACGGCAGTCTTTACCACTTTGTCACTCTGGGACAGGGTGACGGTAGCGCCCGGGATCTTCACATTCTGGTCACTGACCGTACCGCTGACCACAGGCATACGCTTCAGGGTGAAGCTCTTTGTCATCGCACTATTCACGGCGACATTCTCACCAACAGTCTCATAGCCTTCCTTGGAGGCTGTGATGATGTACTCGCCCACAGGAAGCACCAAGGTATACTCACCCTTGGCGTCGGTGGTCGCGTACCTGCCGCCGGCGCTCACTGTCGCATCCGCCAGGGCCTTGCCGTCGTCTCCCTTCACCGTGCCGGACACAGTATAAGCGGTAACAGTGGACTGTCCGGAGTAGTGCATTTCCTTGATGTAGACTTCGGAAGCGCCTTCTTCGCCATAGGTGTTCATGCGAAGGCCAACACCCTTGCCGGCACCGCTGATTGCTACATTGCTGTACAGCACCTTACCGTCCTGCTTAAAGCTGACCAGCGTTGTGTCGTTCCACTCAGCGTAGATGGTGGTCTCTGCACCAGCGGCGGGCGTGCTGCCCTGGCCGCTGCCATAGCTGCCGGAGTTATAGTTCTCCCAGAACCAGCCGCTGCTTTCGGTATTGCTGCCGATAAAGTAGCCGTCGCTGGGATCCTGGTAGTTGAAGATAAAGCCAAAACGGGGGTTGGAGCCTTCCGCACGGACATAGGTGATCTCAATCCAGCGATTACCCGTGGCTGCGGCCAGGGCCTCGTTGGCGGTCTTGTTGTAGAACACCCCGGGCCAATCGGACGGCGAACCTGCGGTATGGCCGTTGCCATCCTGAGAACCAGACTTCAGATGCACCTGGCCATTGATCTTCTCGCAGATCCAGTTGGTGTTATTCGTCTTGCCCTCGTTGGTTGCCTCGTCACGGACCCACTCGTCGTCGGTCACGCCGTCGGTGGGAAGGCTCTGAACGGTCTTGCGGGTCAGGTTGAAATTCTTTGTCACGTTGGTGCCGTTCACATCGACGTTCTCGCTGGCGCTCTCATAGCCGTCGGCGGAAACCTGGACCAGGTAAGAGCCCTCTTCCACGCGGGCAAAGGAGTACGCGCCGCTGGCGTCGGTGGCGACGGTTTTGCCGTTCATGGTCACGGATGCGCCGGACACGGGGTTATCGCCGCACTTCACCACACCGGAAACCGTGTAGGTCGTGACGACCGGGGGAGCCGCCTCTTCCTTCTGGCCGGTGTAATGAATATCCCAAATTTCGACTTCGCCCAGCACACCTGCATTGGACTTGCCAAGCTTGATTGCAAAGTTGTTTATTAGGCCAACATTCTCTCCATCGACAACTTCACTATAGCTTTGATTTGAGGCCAGGGCAGTAAAGTCCTCTGCCTCCTCTGTTTTCCATTCATAGCTACAAGTCTCAGCTGTTGGATCCCAGGAAACCCGTATCTCATAAGTTGTGCCCTGCGCAAGGACAGCGGAACTATTATTGCCGCCATACGGGCTACTACCGCCCTTTGCCGACGTGTATGTCTGCCAGAAAAACTCCTCAGGATTTTGCCCGAGCATCATACCGTTGACCGGGTTTTTATAGTTTAGATACACACCAAAGGCAGTTTTTTCCGACAGTGCCTTCAATTTGAAGGTGACAACATATTTTCCGTCCTCGCCAGGCTCCAGATTAGCAATCATCTTTTCGCTGAGGAACACGGCAGGGCCAGTACCAGAGGTCCAGGTTTCGCCATTATTGGCGTTGCCGGAACCAGTCTTCAGGTGCAGATGGCCCTCATTGGTCACCTCGCAGATGCTGTCGGTGCCCCGGACAGTCTGCGCGTCCTGCTGCCAGTTATCTGCCACCGCACCGTCGGGGAGAACGGTTTCCACCGTCTTCTGGCCGGTGTAGTGGACATCAGAAATGCGCAGCGTGGTATAAGACTCCCCATACCCGCCCGCCTTAAAAGCTACGCCATTTGCTGCAGAGACATTTTGAAGCGTACCTTCGTTCGGCAGTTCATAAGCCACGTCGTCAATCTTCAGAGAAACCTTCTCGTCCGACCAAGTAATTTCAAACTTCATTGCCTGCCCTGGAACCACGTCAGGCCCCGTAAAGGGCGGGTAAGCGTTTGTTCCTCCGTAGTACTGGACGAACCATTTGCCTACGCTGTCATAGCCGATGTAATAGGCGCTACCGGAGTTGGTGTAATGGACTGCAAATCCAAAGCCAACCCATTCCTTGTCTTCACTGGCCTCTGGTGTCATGGTGAAGGTCAAGGTCTTCTCGCCTTTGGCTGCGGCAACTGCCTCATTCAACTGCTGGTTGACAAAAATTGCAGGCTTGGCATCAAAATTATTGTTGTTTCCAGCAACAGCTTTCAATACCAGTTTCCCATCCTCTACCGCTGGATCAACTGAACCGTCGACCTTGGTAGAGCCAACCTGTGTCCACGTGTCGCTCGTTGCGCCGTCAGGCACAACGTCCCCCGCCCTTCCGCCGGCGGAAGCCAGCATTGCGCTGGCCAGAGCCGTTGACGGGAGGAGCGACAGCACCATGGTCAGGCTCAACAGCATGGCCAGCAATCGCTTTACTCGTTTTTTCATGTTTTTCCTCACTTTCCAATACATTTGTCGCGGAGCGGATCCCCAATCCGCTCCGCGAAGGTTACAGGGTTTTCAAAAACCCTACCGTCGAAAAGAATTATATCACCTTTTCAGTGCCCATTCAATAGTGAAACCGACGAATTTAACCGGATATTTTGTGCATATTGACGGTTCAGTCAAAATAGCGCCAGCCTGCACCGGCAACAGCTCCATTTTCACGACCAGCCAGCCCTTAAAAATTTTTTCAAACCATCAGGAGACCCGTCTGGCCCCCCGTCTCACACGGTGTTCGGGCCGGACGGGTCCTTTTGCTCTGCCCGGCTGTCCAACCGGCGGAAAATCTGCGCCAGCACCACCACAGCCGCCGTGGCCAGCACCACCTCTGCCGTAGCCTGGGCGCAGGCCAGTCCGTACAGCGGCCAAACCATGTTCCAGATGAACAGCGCCGGAATTTCCAGCACAATTTTGCGCAGGACCGCGAACAGTAGCGCCTTGCTGCCCATACCGCAAGCCTGGAACACCCCGACTGCCAGGAAATCCAGGCACAGGAAGGGCTGCGCAAGGCACATACACCGCAGAAATACGGAGCCGTAAGCCACCACCGCCTCGTTCTTCATAAACAGGCGGACCAGGGCGTCTGCGCCGAAAAAGTAACCCGCCGTCACCGCCACCATGAAGCATAGCGCCACCTTTTCCGCAAACAGGATGGCCTTCTTCATCCGGCGGTAGTTCCCGCTGCCGTAGTTGTAGCTCACCAGCGGCATCAGCCCCTGGGACAGTCCCATGGCGACATACATGGGAATCATGCTGATCTTATAGGAAATGCCCATGGCGGCAATGGCGTCCGGCCCGGCGGGCGCGGTAAAGTTGTTCAGCACCGTCATGCCGGTGACGTTGAGGAGATTCTGAATGGCCGCAGGCACGCCCACGCCGAATACACCCTTGACAATTTCCCGGCGGGGCCTGGCCATGGCGGGGCGCAGGCAGACGCAGGTCCTCCCCCGCCGGAACGCCAGCAGGATAAAGAAATACAGGCAGGCGGCGCAGTTGGACAGGAACGTGGCCAGTCCGGCCCCTGCCGCCCCCATATCCAGCCCCCAGGGCAGGATGAAAATGGGATCCAACACGATGTTCAGCGCACAACCGCTCATGGAGCCGATGCTGGCGTGAAGGGTGGCTCCCTCCGCCCGCACCAGGTAGGCCATTACCACATTGAGGATAGCGGGCGCCGCGCCGCAGGTCACCGTCCAGAACAGATACTCCCCCGTGGCCCTGGCCGTGTCCGCGTCCGCCCCCAGCAATGCCAGGACCGGAACGCGCAGGGCAGTAAAGCCTGCGGAAAACAGGATAGCGCACAGCAGTGCGCAGTAAAAGCCGAAGGCGGAGCTGCGGCGCACCGTGTCAAGGTCCTTGCCCCCTAGGGCTCGGCTCATCATGCTGGAGCTGCCAACCCCGAACAGGTTGTTCACTGCATTGAAGGCCAGCAGCACCGGCGCAGCCAGGGTAACGGCAGAATTCTGGATAGGGTTGTCCAGCATCCCGACAAAATAGGTATCCGCCAGATTATACAGCACCATCACCAGGGAGCTGAGTATGGTTGGGATAGACATGGTCATGACCGCTTTGGGGATGGGCGCGTCCTCAAATATCCGCGCCTTTTTCAAATCCTCCATCCGTCCATCCCCCTTTTTGCCGTTTTCATCATGAGTTCAGTCTCTGGTATTCCTCATTGATGTGACTCTCCACCTGCTGGGAAAACTCCAGGGCGGCATTGTAGCCCATTTTTTTATTTCGGTTGTTCATGGCCGCCACCTCGATGACCACCGCCAGGTTCCGCCCCGGCTTCACCGGGATGGTCAGGGTGGGGATCTTCACGTCCAGCACGCTGGTGAACTGCTCGTCCGCCCCCAGCCGGTCGTACATCTTCCCATCCTGCCAGTTTTCAAGCTGAATCATCATGTCGATGGAACAGTCAAACTTGACGGCGGACATACCGAACAGGCGGCGCACGTCCACCACGCCGATGCCCCGCAGCTCGATATAATGCCGGATCAGCTCTGGCGCTGTTCCCACCAACCCACCGTTGGGGCTGCGGCGGAGCTCCACTGCGTCGTCGGCGATGAGGCGGTGCCCTCGCTTCACCAGTTCGATGGCGGTCTCGCTTTTGCCCACGCCGGACTCCCCTGCCAGCAGCACGCCCTCGCCGTACACCTCCACCAGCACGCCGGAACGAGTGATAGTAGGGGACAGGGCTGTACTCAGGTAGGCAATCAGCATACTCATAATGGTGGAGGTGTTCTCCCTGGTGCTCAACACCGGCTGCTGGTGCTTCTTGGCCATGGCGATACACTCCTGGTATGGCTTCAGCCCCCGGGCAAAAATCGCCGCCGGCGTGTGGTAGGAGAACAGGGCATCGAACATGGCCGCCCTCCGCCCCGGAGTTATGCCCTCCAGGTAGGAAATCTCCACCAGTCCGATAAGCTGTATCCGTTCCCGGTCAAAGTAATCGAAAAATCCGGTCAGCTGCAGGCCCGGACGGTGTACGTCCGCGATGGTGACCAGCCGGTCCCGGTAGCCCTCCGGCCCATAGAGCACCTCCAGGTGGAATCGGTCAATGATGGTCCCCAGCTTGATGCCGGCTCCCTCTGCCATTGCGCTCACACTCCTCTTCATTTTTGATTGCTGTGTCTATTCTAACACATTTCGTCCCCGAAAAAAATAGCAGATTCCGCAAATTCACACTTGATTTTTGCCGTCCCATGTGTTAGCATAATGAAGTTATCGTTTGAATGAATTCCAACCAGCAAGGAGGTTAGTCAATATGGCCAAATGCGAGTTCTGCGGCAAGGGCGTGAACTTCGGCATCCAGGTGTCCCACTCTCACCGCCGCTCGAACCGTCCCTGGAAGCCCAACGTCAAGCGCGTCAAGGCTGTGGTGGACGGCGCTCCCAAGCACGTCTATGTGTGCACCCGCTGCCTCCGCTCCGGCAA
>CATJRT010000174.1 GCA_949742895.1 uncultured Eubacteriales bacterium
CCACTGCACGGGAGCTGTTTGAACGTGAACTTGACAAACTCTTGTCTCCGTCCTTCTAAAATTTTTTACCCTTTTTGTTCGTTTGGGCTTGACAATCTTTGCGCCGTTTTTTCCCCATCCCTTTTACATTCCCCTTGCGAAAGCCCGCCTGCTGTGTTACCTTTATTATGAATATGCATCATCAACCAAAGGAGGTCCCGCTATGCCCATCCGCATCCCAGACTCTCTCCCCGCTACCAGTGTGCTGGAGGGAGAAAACATCTTCGTCATGACGGAGCGCCGTGCGCTCCACCAGGATATCCGTCCCCTGAACCTGCTGGTACTCAACTTGATGCCCACCAAGATCATCACCGAAACTCAGATTCTTCGCAAGCTGTCCAACACCCCCCTCCAGATTAATGTCCAACTGCTCCAAACCTGTAGCCACACCTCTCAAAACACAGACAGTGACCACCTCGACTCTTTTTATACTACATTTGATCAGGTAAAGGACAGCCAGTACGACGGCATGATCATCACCGGCGCACCGGTGGAAAACCTGGAGTTCAAAGCGGTAGACTACTGGAACGAGCTATGTGCCATCATGGAGTGGACCCGTTTCAATGTCCATTCCACCCTCCACATCTGCTGGGGTGCCCAGGCCGGACTTTATCACCACTACGGCATCGAAAAGTGTACCCTGCCCAAAAAGCTGTCCGGCGTGTTCGAGCACACCGTAATCCGTAAGCGCTCCCCGTTGTTCCGGGGCTTCGACGACCGCTTCTATGCCCCCCACTCCCGTTATACCGAGGTCCGGCTGGACGATTTGCTGACCAAACCGGAGCTGGAAGTGCTGGCCTTATCCAGCGAAGCGGGAGTGTTCGGCGTGAAGAGCTCGGACAACCGGCAGTTCTTCATCTTCGCTCACCCCGAATACGACGGCGATACCTTGGCCCTTGAATATTTCCGGGACGTGAAACGCGGCCTGTCTCCCGCCATTCCCGCCCACTATTTCCCGGGTAATAATCCCAGCCTCGACCCCATCGTCAACTGGCGCAGCTCAGGACAGCTCCTGTATACCAACTGGCTCAATTATTACGTCTATCAGACCACACCTTACGACCCCAGCGAGATCTCCCTGGAGTCGTCCCAGATCTGAGCCATGCTCCAGGTCTCCAACATCAGGCTCCCCGTAGACGGAGACGAGGCCCTGCTCCGCCGCCGGGCTGCAAAGCTCCTGGGCGTCCACCCTGGCGATATCACGGAGCTTTCCCTCCACCGCCAATCTATCGACGCCCGTAAGAAGGATGATGTACATTTGGTATGTACCGTCCGCGCCGCCCTGAAGGACGAAGCTACCATCCTCCGCCGCGCTCCCAAGGGCGTGACGAAAATGGCGGACGCACCTTATATGTTACCTCCGTTGAACCGCACCTCTCCCCTTCCCCCGGTGGTGGTGGGGATGGGGCCGGCGGGGCTGTTCGCTGCGCTGACCCTGGCCCGGGCGGGCCTGCGGCCCATTGTGCTGGAGCGGGGCCGGGACGTGGACGAGCGCACCGGAGATGTGGAACATTTCTGGAAAACGGGCCGGCTTTCCCGTACCTCCAACGTCCAGTTCGGCGAGGGCGGTGCCGGGACCTTCTCCGACGGCAAGCTGACCACCGGCGTCAACGACCCCCGCATCACCCATATTTTCGGCATTTTCGTGTCCCACGGGGCACCGGAGGACATCAAATGGTCCCACAAACCCCACATCGGCACCGACGTGCTGCGCGGCGTGGTCAGATCCATCCGCCAGGAGCTGCTTTCCCTGGGCGTGGATATCCGTTTTGAGCACCAGCTCTGGGCCTTGCAGCAGAAGGACAGGCGGCTGTCCGGCATCACCGTCATGACCGAGGGCGGCCCCTACACTGTCCCCTGCGACGCACTGGTGCTGGCCCCCGGCCACTCCGCCCGGGACACCTTTCAGATATTATATGACTTTGGCCTACCCATGGAGCGCAAAAGCTTTGCCATCGGCGTGCGCATCGAACACAGCCAGGAGGCCGTCAGCCGCGCCCAGTTCGGCGCGTTCTGGGACAAGCTCCCCGCCGCCGACTACAAGCTGGCCTGCCACCTGCCCTCAGGCCGTTCGGCGTTCACCTTCTGCGTATGCCCTGGTGGTCAGGTGGTAGCCGCCGCCAGCGATTATGGCCAGGTGGTCACCAACGGCATGAGCCTGCGCTCACGGGACGGTGCCAATATCAACGGCGGCTTCCTTGTGGGCGTAACCCCGGACGACTTCGACGGAGATGATCCCCTGGCCGGGGTGCGTTTCCAGGAAAAATGGGAGCGCGCCGCCTTCGACCGGGGGGCCATGTTCGCCCCGCCTGACTTTGACCCCGCCTACCCCCTCTTTTCCGCCCCCGCCCAGTTGGTGGGGGATTTCCTGGCGGGCCGTCTCTCCACAGGCCCCCGCTCGATTCTCCCAACCTACCGCCCCGGCGTCACCTGGGACACCATGGACGGGCTTTTGCCCAGCTATGTGCTGGATACGTTGAAAGATGCCCTGCCCATTTTCGACCGTAAGCTTCGCGGTTTTGCCCACCCGGATGCAGTGCTCACCGGCGTGGAGACCCGCTCCTCCTCTCCCGTGCGCATCCTGCGGGACGGCTCGTTCCAGTCCCCCGCCCTGCCCGGCCTCTACCCCTGCGGCGAGGGGGCGGGCTACGCCGGGGGCATCACCTCCGCCGCCGTAGACGGCATCAAGGTGGCGGAAGCTATCATCACGCAGGCGGACGTTTAAAGGCAATGCGCCCAGGAGGCATATCTTCCCCACACGGGGAACAGTTCATACCGCCCCAGGCGGAAGCCCTGTCCCTATCCACACGTCCTGGCAGAACCCGTCCCCGTTCAGGGGAAAATACGCCTCCTTTGCCCTCACAACAGCTCCGCACTCTTCTGCAACCGCAAATTTACACCCCGCAACCCAAACGCAACAGCAAATTGGTGGCCTGAACAGGTGCTCATCCCGTAAAATGAGAGCACCCTGAAAGGAGGTCATTTCAATGACATTTGGTGAAAACCTGCTATTCCTGCGCAAGCGCTCCTCCATGACCCAAGAGGACCTTGCGGAAAAAATGGAAGTCTCCCGCCAATCGGTGAGTAAGTGGGAATCCAACTCCGCCTACCCGGAGATGGACGCAATCATCCGCCTGTGCGATCTGTTCCACTGCGACATGGACACCCTGCTGCGGGGCGACGTATCCCACCGCTTCGGCGAGGATGCCGCCGCTTGGGACAAGCATATGAACGGTTTCGCTGCCGCCATCGCTGGAGGCGTGGCCCTGGTCCTGGGCGGAATTACGCTGATGCTGGCCTTCGTAGGCCTGGGGGCCAACGAAAACCGGAGCCTCCTGGCCTTTCTCGCCTGCCTCATCGCCGCCGTCACCACCTTCATCATCTCCGGCATGGGCCACGCCGCCTTCCTGCGCCAGCACCCCGGCATTTCCCCCTGCTACACTAAGGAAGAGATGGACCGCTTCGAGCGCCGTTTCCCCCTCCTCATCGCCATCCCTGTGGCCCTGGTCCTTCTGGGCATTCTGTCCGTGGCCGCCATAAACGTTGTGCCCGACGTCGTTTGGATCACCGAACAGCATGAGGCGCTATGCGCTGCCATGCTGATGCTTTGCATTACCATCGCCGCATCCGCCCTCACCTGGGCGGGCATCCAGCACTCCAAGTACGGCTTCCCGGAGGAGGAACAGACACCGGCCCAGCGCCGCGTGGGCCGCGTCTGGGGTGCGGCCATGGTGGCCGCCACAGCGATATACGTGGGCCTGGGCCTGACCATCAACCATATGTGGGACCGCGCATGGGTGATTTACCCGGTGGCCGCCCTGCTGTGCGTGGCGGTCACCATCCTGCTGAAAAAAGACGACGAACCATAAAGGAGCGTTCCCCATGATCCACCGCCATCCGGACTATTACACACGATTTCACTGTCTTGGCGGCGCCTGCCCGGACACCTGCTGCCGGGACTGGTCGGTTGTCCCCGACGAAGCCGCCCTGGCGGACTACGCCGACGCCCCCGCCCCCCTTCGGGAGCGCATCGCCCGGAATCTCGTCACCGGCGAGGATGGCGACGTGTGCTTCCGCCTGGACGAAGGGGGTATGTGCGCCCTGCTCACCCAGGACGGCCTGTGTGCCATCCAGCGTGACTGGGGCGAAGAACATCTCTGCGCCCACTGCGCCGCCTATCCCCGGTTCATCGAGGAATACGGCTGTCTCACGGAAGCGTCCCTTGCCGTCTCCTGCCCGGAGGCGGCAAGGATGCTGTTGGAAGCCCCCCGCTTCACCCTCATCGAGACGGACGACGGCAAAGCCGCCCCGCCCTTCGATGGCGTGGACCAAGACCTGCTGGCCGGTCTGGAGCACAGCCGCGCCGCCGTCTTGGACCTTCTGAATAGCGAAGGAAACCTATGGGCCAGGCTCCGCTCCATGCTGGACTACGCCCAGTCCTTGCAGGACTGCATCGACAGGGAGGACTACGGCGGCATGGCCTCCTGCTTTCTTGCCGTCCCCCTCCCGGCGGACTGGACGCAGCGCCAGTCCACCGCCGTCTGGCTGCTGAACGCCCTGTCCAACCTCGCCCCCCTGCGTCCGGACTGGCCCGCCCTGCTGAAGGACCGGGCCAGACAGCTCTCCCTGCTGTCCCGCTCGAAGTACGATACCCTTCAGGCAAGCTACGAAAAACGCCGCCCCCGCTGGGCCTGGGAGCTTTCCAACCTGGCCTGTTACCTTGTGTTCCGCCACTGGCACAAGACGGTGAACGACAACGCGCTCTACGGCCGCACAGCCTTCATCTGCGCCGCCGTCTCCGCCCTATACCACCTGGCCCTGTTCCAGCCGGGAGAAGAAGCTGTCTTGTGGACCCGGTTCAGCCGGGAGGTGGAACACGATGAGGAAAGCTTGGACGAGCTGATCTGGACCCTGTCCGGCCCCGGACGCGGCCCCCTGCCCTATCTTCTGTAAAACAAAACCGCCCGCTCCGGTCTCCCGGATGGGGCGGTTTTGTTATGTTCAGATCGCTTCCGCCATGGCCTTGGCCAACAGCCTCATATCCGTTCGGTTCGCGTCCGTAGCAGCGGACTTAATGGTGATCTTTGGCTCTACCACATTCAAACCCTTCATACCCTCCAGCTCGGCCAGCATGGTGCGCAGAGCGGTGGGTCCCCAAGAGCCGTTCTCCATCAGGCCCACCGTACGGTCCCGGAAGCCCTTGATCTTCAGCCGGTAGAGGAACTGGGCCATGGGCGTGAACACCCCGGCGTCATAGCTGGACGCAGCCAACACCAGCCCGCTCCAGCGGAACGCCCCGGCCACAGCCCCGGCCCAGTCCTGCCGGGTGAGGTCAACGGTCTCCACTGTCACCCCCTCCTCCCTGAGCATATCCGCCAGCTCCAGGGCAGCCCGAGCAGTATTGCCGTGGATGGAGGCGTAAGCCACCAGCACGCCCTTCTCCTCTGGAACATACCTGCTCCACAGGTCGTACTTCTCCAACGCCAGGACCAGGGCCTCTCCGGTGAGGATGGGGCCATGCAGGGGACAAACCGCCTGAATGGCCAACCCCGCCGCCTTTTTCAGCAGCGCCTGGACCTGCATACCGTACTTGCCCACAATATTGATATAATACCGCCGGGCCTCGTCCGTCCAGGGCAACTCAGGGTCGGGTGTACCGAAGCGCCCAAACCCGTCGGCAGAAAACAATGTCCTGCTGGCGGACTCATAGGAAACCATGACCTCCGGCCAGTGGACCATAGGAGCCATATAGAAGGTAAGGGTATGCCCGCCCAACTCCAGCGCATCTCCCTCCTTCACGGTAAGGGTGCGGCCCGCCCAGCTTCTCCCGGTGAACTGCGCCAGCATGGGGAAAGTCTTGGCATTGCCCACCAACACCATGTCCGGGTATTTGTCCGCCAGGGCGGCGATGCTGCCCGCGTGATCTGGTTCCATATGGTGGATCACCAGATAGTCCGCCTGCCGGCCGGCCAACGTCCGCTCCACGTTATCCAGCCATTCCTCTGTCTTGCGGGGATCAATCGTGTCTAAAACGGCAATTTTTTCGTCCAGAAGCACATAAGAGTTATAGGATACCCCATTGGGGACGGCGTATTGACTTTCAAACAAATCCAGCGCCTCGTCAAAACACCCTACCGGCACGATAACCGGGTCGATTTTGGAAATCATAGTTCTGTCACAGCCTTCCTTAGAATTTGTCCCCACGATTTTACTCTGGATAAGCGCCTGCGTCAAGTGGCAGTTCGCCCGCCCCCCATGTTTTCCTCTTGACTTTCCATATGCGCTCTGCTATGATGTAATTACAAAAATTATATTAGGAGTTCTTGTTTATGGCTTTTAAGATTATCGTTGACAGTTGCTGCGATTTGAATCGCGACCTGTTCCAATCCAGCCTTTATCAAAGCATCCCCCTGATCATCCATGTAGGAGACAGCGAATTTCGGGACGACGAAACACTGAACACCGAACAGCTCGCGGACGCCATGGCCATGTGCCCCACCGCCTCTCAGACCGCCTGTCCCGCCCCCGCCGAATACTTGGCCGCCTATGAGCAGGCGGAAGGCGATATCTATGTCGTCACCCTGTCAGCCCTGCTGTCCGGCTCTCACAACAGCGCGTGGCAGGCCGCCCAGCTTTTCCGCGAGGACCACCCCGGCCGCAATATCCACATTTTTAACTCCTGCTCCGCCTCCGCCGGCGAAACCCACATTGCCCTGGCCCTGTTCAAGCTGGCCTCCTCTGGCCTGCCCTTTGACCAGGTGGTAGCGGAGATGGAACAGCGCATCGCCCAGATGAACACGCTCTTCGTGCTGGAAAACCTGGACACCCTGCGCAAGGCAGGCCGGCTCACCCGGGTACAGTCCCTGGTCACCGGGGCTCTGCGGGTCAAACTGGTGATGGGCTCCACTCCCCAGGGCGAGATTACGCGCCACGGGCAGGCCCTATCCATCAAGCAGGCGCTGAACAAGCTGTGTGCCATCATGGCGGCAGACCCTCGCCATCGCGGGCAGCTTCTGTGCATCTCCCACTGCCTTTGTCTGGAGCGGGCGGAATACCTGCGCACACTGGCCCTCAAAACCTGTGACTTTTCCGACGTGCGTATCGACGCCACCCGCGGCATCAGCACCTTCTACGCCAACACCGGCGGCATCGTAGCCGCCTATTAACCCGTCCAAGACCATCGCCCCGTCCGCTACGCGGACGGGTTTTTTGCACACTCAGGCCGCTGTGCGCAAAACGTTAAAAAGTACCATTTTCTTCCCCACCTCTCTCCTCTTTGATACCAAATTGTAACCTTTTTTTGCGCAAATAGCCTTGCCCGATTCAATATATAGTGGTAAAATAACAAGCACGATTCAAAATAGGGCAGGCGCAGGATTTTTCCAGGAAAATTTTGTCGGAGTGGGTCGGATTTTTCCGGGAATACTTTTTGTGTTCCCAGCCGCCGTTCTGGCCAAACGAAGAACAGTCCCTGCACCTGACAAACAGGGCCCAGCGCCCCACGGACGCTGGACAGGCCGGCTTTCCCAACGAGAAAGTCCGGTCTTTTCCGTGTGTTCGCTGCGGCCCCACTACAGGAGGTTCAGACCGATGGAACGACCCAATCCTAAACAAAATGTTTCAATTCCTTTGGTAGCGGGCATTATCGCTGCGGCGCTGGCCGTAGTGCTGGCAGGCGGCTACTTCGGTATGTGCGCGTGGGTACAGGGCAATGGCCGTCTGCTCCCCGGCGCGGTGGCTGTGGACAGCCAGGGCGAAACGGTGGCTGACCTGAGCAAACTCAGCCAGGAGGAGGCCGCCAGCGCCATGTCCCAGGCCATGGACGCCCACCTCCAGCAGCGCACCCTCACCATTGCTTACGGCGAGGGCAAGACTGCTGTATTGTCCGGTGAACTGCTGGCCTGCTCGCCGGAAACTGCGGTGGCTGGCGCCATGGCCGCGAAGGCGGAGCAGCCCTTCTGGAAGCTGGCTGCCCTGTGGCTTGGTCTTGCTGAGGCTCCCACTGATTTGTCCCTGTCTGCCTCTGCCTTTACCCCGGAGGGAGAGGCGCAGGCCCGCCTGCTCACCCAGCAGATTGCACGGGATCTGTACGTAGCCCCCACGGATTTCACCTATGAGGTAGGCGAGGAAAGCGTAGACGTGGTTCTGGGCATGGACGGCCAGCAGGTAGACGCGGACGCTCTGCTGGATGCCATCGAAGAAGCCCTGGCCCTGGGCAAAACCCGTCTAACGGTGGAACCGGAGACTGTGCCTGGCAAACCGCTCAACGGCGAGGTACTCAACGAGCTGGTCTATGTGGAGCCGAAGGCGCCCGGCCTGGACGAGAACGGCAAGCTCGCCCCGGCAGTGATCGGCCTGGGCGTGGACCCCGCCGAGGCTGACGCGATTCTCAGCGAAACTGCGCCCGGCGAAGCCTGCACCGTCCCCCTGATTTTCACGCCTCCGGACACACCTGTAGACGAATCCCTCTACTATCACGACCTGCTAGCTGAGGTCACCACCTATCTGGACGGCGTAGCTACCCGCTCCTTCAACGTGGCCCGGGCCGCCTCCTTCTGCAACGGCGTGGTTCTCCAGCCTGGCGATGTATTCTCCTACCTTGGCACCATCGGCGACCCCAGCTCCGCCAACGGCTACAAGCCCAGCACCGGCTATCAGAACGGTCAGACCGTCCCCATGGACGGCGGCGGCGTGTGCCAGGTATCCTCCTGCCTGTATTACTGCGCGGTATACTCCAATCTGGACATCGTCAAGAGGGCCTGCCACGCCTTTGCCACCGGCTATATCCCCAACGGGCTGGATGCCACCGTCTATTATCCCAGCTTGGACTTCAAGTTCCGCAACAGCACCGGTTTCCCCATCAAGATCGTGGCCTATGTATCTGGCAACCAGCTCACCGTCCAGTTCTACGGTAGCAATCCCGACGGCATTTCGGTAAAGACCGAGCGGTACACCACCAGCTCCACGCCTTGGACCACCGTCTACGAGCCGGACGAAACAATCCCCCTGGGGACCACCAAAGTGGATGTTACTCCCTACACCGGCTATGAGGTGGACGTGTACCGCTACGTGTATGATGCCAACGGCAACCTTATCTCCCGCACATTTGAAAACCACAGCAAATACGCCAAGCGGGACAAAAAGATCCTCTATAATCCCGCAGACGAGGGGCCCTGGGGGCCGGCAGTGCAGCCCAGCACAGAGCCCACGCCGGAGCCGTCTCTGGAGCCGTCTCCTGTTGTGACACCGGAGCCGCCCGCATCCCAACCACCTGTGGTGGAGCCGACACCCACCCCCACACCCGAGCAGCCCCCGGTTATCACTCCTACGCCGGAGCCGTCCCTGGAACCCACGCCTGAACCCACGCCTGAACCTACGCCAGAACCAACCCCTGAGCCCACGCCTGAGCCCACGCCCACCCCCATTCCGGAACCGTCCCGCCCCCCCGCTCCGGAGTTCTCCTTCCCGCCGGTGGAGGGAGAAACGGAGGGCTAAAGCTATGTTCCAGGGCTTTTCTCAGGAAACGGTGGATTTCATGTGGGGCATCCGCTTCAACAACGAAAAGAGCTGGTTCGAGGCCCACAAGCCAGATTACCAGACCCATTTTCTCACTCCCATGAAGGAACTGGGCGGGCAGGTCCAGCAGGCGTTGCTGGACCGTTTCCCAAAAAGCAGCCTGACACTCAAGATTTCCCGAATCTACCGTGACGCCCGGCGGCTGTTCGGGCGCGGACCCTATAAGGACCATCTGTGGCTGTCCCTGTTCCGTTTCGGCAATGAATCCGGGGGCGACCACCCGGTGCTTTGGTTCGAACTCGCCCCGGAAAACTGGAGCTACGGCATGGGCTTCTGGTGCGCCCAGGCGGTGGTGATGGAAAAGCACCGCGCCCGCATCGACCGGGACCCTAAACCCCTGCTCAAGCTGGAAAACAAGCTGACAGGGCAGAACGAATTCATTTTGGCAGGCCCGTCCTACAAACGGCAGAAGCCCTGCGGGGAGCCGAAGCTGACGGAGTGGTACAACAAAAAATCCCTCTCTGTAGGCCACGAGGAGGGACTGACCGAGTTCATCTACGGCCCTGAACTGGCGGACCGGCTGGTGGAAGGCTTCTCCTTTCTGATGCCGTACTACGACTATTTCTCCACCCTCTGGGCTGACCCGGACCCCCGTAAAAGCACATAAAGCGAAAGCAAGCCCCCGCCGCAGGCGGGGGCTTGCTTTTCACGTTTTTCCCAATTTAGAAGCTGTACCCCGCAGAGTTGCTTTTGACGAATGTTTATTCTCTCCCTACAAGCCGGAATTTACCAACGTGTCATATTCTTTTCAAGCTTTGCAGTATATATTTGATCCGCACTACCTGGTCTGTTTCAGGCCGCACATTATCTGCGCAGTAGTAAGGACGGCCCGCCCCAACCGGGGCTGGCCAATATTCGTGCCGGATTATTGTGTCACCATATTGACGAGCTGCTGAATCTGCTCCTGGGTAAGCGGGGAACCGCCTCCATTGGCTAAAGCGAGTCCCTCATTTTTCAGCCGCATCCACGCGATTTTTCTGGCTCCCCACGCGTCGTCGATCCAGGAATCCGCGTAGCCAACAAAATCATAATAGGTGCTGCCTGTTGTCTGGTTAAAGAGTGTAACATAGCTGTCAGTTACCATAGCACCAAAGGAATTAGCTGCCTGATAAGTAATGGTAACTGCATAATATTTGTCATTGGGGCTGTAAATCGTTCCATCACAGCCGCCCCGGTCATAAATCCCGCATCGGATAGACAGAATCTTCATGGTGCTGGGGAATTTCAGGTGGTCATGGAGATATTTCAGCGCGGTGTAAGCGTAGTCCATGGTGTTAATGGCTTCTGCTGGGGTCACTGTGACGGTGCAGGAAGCACTTACATTGCCATAGGCCGCAGTAATCGTTGCCTACGGAGATACCCGCCTTATAGAAGGTGTAAATCTCATCACAGTATGCGGAACCGTCCGCCACATCGGGGATGCTGCTGTCCTCGATTTTGTTGATGGCCTGGAACTCCCCGGCGGGCATGGCATGGCACATGATGCCCACGAAGTCCCGGCGGCTGATATAGGCGTTGTAATCGCTGAACTGTCCGGCGCGGATGATGCCGTTCTCCACAGCGTAGTCTACATAGGACTGATACCAGGGATTACTCTGGGGGAAATCGGCCTGACCAGTGGTATAGATGCTGTGGATTCGGGCGGCCAAGGTGATGGTAGCCGCCACGGAGATGTTGTCCTTGGGGCTGAAGGTGGTGGGCAAAAACGGCAAATCTTCCGGCCGGAAAAATCTCCCTGAAACAGTTGTCAGCCCTGCCGGAATATGATAAAATACCCCACGGCACAAGAAGCGGCGAATAAAACGCGCCTGCCTGCAAAAAATTTTTGCAAAGGCGGAACCTTTCCCGCGTCCCTGCGTCAAAGGAATCAGCGCGGTGAAACGCCGCCATAAATTTTAGAAAGAGTGAGAGTGATTTTTTTCATGAAAAAGCTGTTTGCCCTGATGCTGTCCGCCGTGCTGTGCCTGTCCCTGCTGGTTGCCTGCTCCTCCAAGGACCCCGGTGAGGGCGGCAGCGGCGAACAGACCCCTGTGGACCTGTCCGCCTTTGCCCAGACCCTGATGGAAAACCATGAGTTCGCAAGTTTTGTAGAGAAGGTAGACCCCACTGATGAGGAGTTCGGTGCCATCATGCTGGAAAACTCCTACCCCGGCCTGAAGGATCTGGACCTGGAGCAGTCGGAGATTTACCTCTGCATGGTGTCCTTCAGCACCGGTGAGTTTGCCTTGATCCAGGCCAAAAACGCCGACGACGCGTCCAAGGCTGCGGAAATCTTCCAGACCCACATCGACAGCATGACCGCCGAGGGCATGAACTACCCCGAGACCATCGAGCTGTGGAGCAAGAGCGCCCAGGTGGTGACCAACGGAAACTATGTGATGCTGGTCTGCCATGAGGACTACGAAGCCATCGTGAGCGAATTCAACGCCCTGTTTCAGGGTTGACCCACCCATCCAACTGACATAAGGAGAATTGAATGATATGAAACGTATTGCCGCCCTGCTGCTGGCTTTGGTCATGCTGCTCACAGCCCTGAGCGCCTGCGGCAGCCCCGCAGCCGACACCACTCTGATCCCATCCGACGGCACCGAGTCCAGCCGTCCCGAGGAGCTGTCCCCGGAACTTTCTGAGGAACCGTCCAAGCTTCCCTCTGAAGAGCCGTCTGAAGCGGCCCCTGAGGAACCCTCCGCTGAACCGACCGAGGAGCCCAGCGAAGCACCTTCGGTCGAGCCGTCCCAAACCCCTACAGCCAAACCCACGGAGAAGCCCGCGCCGACCCCGACGCCCGCTCCAACACCTAAGCCCACCGCAACTCCGGCTCCCACTCCTACGCCTGCTCCCACGCCCACGCCCACGCCGGCCCCGACGCCTGCTCCCACGCCTACGCCGGAGCCTACGCTTGCTCCCACTCCCACTCCGGCGCCGACCCCAGAGCCTCCCGCTTCTGTGGATCTGGCAGCGTTCTTTGACAGCATCGTAGCCGGAGACAGCGAGTTTGGCGCGAACATGGAGCTGTCTGGCGAGTATCTGGACCAGCTCTACCCCGGTATAACGGGCATCGCCACCAAACAGTGCCTGATCTACCAGCCTAAGATAACCTCTGTGGTGTGCGAGATCGCGCTGATCGAGGTGGAGAACTCCTCCGACGTGGCCGCCGTCAAGGCGATTCTTCAGGCCCGCATCGACTACCAGGTCGGTGATGATGAGAACCCCGGCGGAGCCTGGTATCCCGCCTCCGTCGAGGGCTGGCAGAACAATTCCCGCATCGTATCCAACGGCAATTACATCATGATGATCGCCTATGACAAGTGCGACAGCATCGTAAATTCCTTCAACGCCCTGTTCTGATCGAAAGACCCGGCCAGACCCGCCCGCAGGGCTTGGCCGGGTCTTTTCCCGCCGCAGGCGGCGCAGTTCAAAAACGAATCGGTGAGGTGACGGCCCTATGATATTCTCCAGTCCGTATTTTCTCTTCCTTTATTTCCCCATTGTATTGCTGCTGTACTATATCTCCCCCTTAAAGCTGCGCAACCTGGTGCTGCTGGTATTTAACCTGATCTTCTACGGCTGGGGCGAGCCGGTGTATGTGGTCATCATGTTCGCCTCCATCGCCATCGACTACAGCCATGGCTTGATCGTCACCCGCTGCAAAGCAGAGGGGAACGACCGGGGAGCCAGGGCGGCTGTGGCGTCGTCGGTGATCTTCAACCTGGCGCTGCTGGGCTTCTTCAAATATTGGAACTTCATCGCCGGGACAGTGGGCTTCCTCCCCGTCATCGAGAGTCTGCCCGTCCCCGGCGGTTCCATCCCCTTCACCCTGCCCATTGGCATCTCCTTCTACACCTTCCAGACCATGAGCTATACCATCGACGTGTACCGGGGAAATGCAAAGGCGCAGAAGAACATCGTCACCTTCGGCACCTTCGTCACCCTCTTTCCGCAGCTCATCGCCGGACCCATCATCAAGTACAAGGACCTGGACCAACAGCTTACCGGTCGCAGCCACTCCTTCGAGCAGTTCGCCTCCGGCGTACAGCGGTTTGTCATCGGCGCATGCAAGAAGGTGCTGCTGGCCAACGCCCTCGGCCCCCTATGGGACGTGTACCTGGCCACCCCTGCGGACCAGCTCACCACCCTGGGCGCCTGGCTGGGCATCATCGCCTTCTCCCTCCAGCTTTACTTTGACTTTTCCGGCTATTCGGACATGGCCATCGGCCTGGGCCGTATGTTCGGCTTCGAGTTTATGGAGAACTTCAACTACCCCTATCTGGCCAAAAGCGCCACGGAGTTCTGGCAGCGCTGGCACATCTCCCTGGGCACCTGGTTCCGGGAATACCTCTATTTCCCCTTGGGCGGCAGCCGGGTGAAGGCCCCCCGGATGGTATTCAACCTGCTCATCGTGTGGGCGGCCACCGGTATCTGGCACGGGGCCAACTGGAACTTCCTCCTCTGGGGCCTGTACTACTTCTTCTGGATCGTTCTGGAAAAGCTGTGGCTGGCCAAGCATCTCAAGCGGCTCCCTGGCTTGTTGGGCCTCCTCTACGGCCTGTTTGTGGCGGTTTCCTGTATGGCCATCTTTGCCATCGAGGATCTGTCCGCCATGGGGGCTTATCTCGCCGCCATGTTCGGCTTTGGCGCAGGGGTGCTGGACGGAACCTTCCTCTATTACC
>CATJRT010000175.1 GCA_949742895.1 uncultured Eubacteriales bacterium
ACGCCATCCAGATGGCCAACCGGGCCGGCTACACCGCCATCGTGTCCCACCGCTCCGGCGAGACCGAGGACGCCACCATTGCCGACATCGCCGTGGCCACCAACGCCGGCCAGATCAAGACCGGCGCCCCCAGCCGCACCGACCGCGTAGCCAAGTACAACCAGTTGCTCCGCATCCAGGAGGAGTTGGGCGACGCCGCCCAGTACCTGGGCAAGGACGCTTTCTTCAATCTGAAGTAAGCAAAAAACACGAACAGACTGATTGTCGCCCAGCCGGGGGCCCCACGCGAGCCCAGCGAAGCGGGTCGTGTGGGGAGAGGAGCCGTAGCGGAATACCTGAGCTTTCGCCATTAGGCGGAAGCGAAGAATATGGAGCTTGCGGCGACGAGGGCAAGGATGCTTTCTTCAACCTGAAGTAAACCGTTTCAGTCGAATAAATGCAGCATACAGTGCCTGGGTTTTGCCCCGGGCGCTGTTTTTTTACAAGATATCTATACATGGTTGGGAAAAGCGTGCTATAATGGGAAATATCACAGAATAGGAAGGGGCGGCGGTATGGAGCGTCACGAGTGTAAGCATTTGATTAGCTATTCCGACCTGCTGGTCCTGCGTACGCGGCTTCGGGCGGTTGCGCGGCCCGACCGCCACGGCGAAGATGGCCGGTATACCGTGCGCAGCCTCTATTTCGACGATCCCTGGGACACTGCGCTGATGGAAAAGCTGGATGGTATTGACCGGCGGGAAAAGTTCCGCATCCGCTATTACGACGGCGATACTGCCCTTATCCACCTGGAGAAAAAGAGCAAACAAGGGGGGCTTGGAACAAAGCAGAAGGTCCCGCTGACGGCAGAGGAGGCGCAGGCAATCCTGGACGGGGAGCCGGACTGGATGCGGGACGCGGACCGGCCTTTGCTCCGGGAGCTGTACGTCAGGATGCGCACCCGTGGCCTGCGGCCCCGCACAGTGGTGGATTATAACCGGGAGGCATTTACCTTTGCCCCCGGCAACGTGCGTGTGACGCTGGACCACGGCCTGCGCACATGCCTGAACTGCGCCGGTTTTTTGGACTCAAGCTGTGTTACCCTTCCTGTGTGGGACGCGCCCATTATCCTGGAGGTGAAGTGGGATGCGTTTCTGCCCAGCGTCATCCGGGATGCGGTGCAGCTTTCCGGGCGGCGCACCCAGTCCTTCTCCAAATACGCCGCCTGCCGTATGTATAGCTGAATCAACATAAAAGGAGCGAATCTGTATGGCTATCCTGTCCGCCTCCGTTACCTTTAACGACATTTTCAAGGCCAGCTTTTTGAAAAACGTCACCAGTGTCAGCATACCGGATATGATTGCATCGCTGGCGCTGGCCTTTCTGCTGGGCCTGTTTATCGCGTTGATCTACAAAAAGACCTTTACCGGGGTGATGTATTCCTCCACCTTTGGTGTCACCCTGATTGCCATGGCCATGATCACCACCCTCATCATTCTGGCAGTGACCAGCAACGTGGTATTGAGCTTGGGCATGGTGGGCGCACTGTCCATCGTCCGGTTTCGCTCCGCAGTGAAGGAGCCGCTGGACATCGCCTTCCTGTTCTGGGCCATTGCGGCGGGTATTGTTCTGGCGGCAGGGATGGTGCTGCTGGCAGTGCTGGGCAGCGCTATTATCGGGGTAGTGTTGCTGGTGTTTGTTCGGGGGAAGGAGTTTGACACCCCTTATATTGTAGTGCTCCAGTGCGGCGGGCAGGACGGCGAGGACCGGGCCGTGGCCTGCCTGAAGGAGCATACCCGCCGGTGTGTGGTAAAAAGCAAGGCGGTGCGTCAGGGGCAGGTGGAGCTGAACCTGGAGGTGCGTTTGCGGGACGGAGATACCCGCTTTGTCAATGCGCTGGCGGAGTTGGACGGCGTGGACAGTGTGGTGTTGGTAAGCTACAACGGTGACCACATGGGATAAGATACCCCAGCTTTCGACAGAATTTATGGTATGTTTCTTGATTTCCGGGAAAAAATGGTGTAAACTAAATCGCTATGTATGCCATCGAAGGGGGAGGTTTTGTTTATGATGTATTCGTTTGACCATTATCAGGAGAGTGCGGATTATATACGAGAAAAAATCGGTACATTTCAGCCGGAGATTGCCATGGTGCTGGGCTCCGGCTTGGGCTACCTTGGCGACGTGGTGGAGGATGCTGTGGTGGCGTCTTACGACGAGATCCCTTATTTCAAGGCCTCCACCGCCCCTGGCCACAAGGGCCGGCTGGTGTTCGGCATACTGTCGGGCCGCCGTGTGGCGGTTATGCAGGGGCGGATGCATCACTACGAGGGCTATTCCTATGAGGAAACCGTCTATGCCGTGCGGGTGCTGCGGCTGCTGGGCTGCGGCACCCTCATCGTCACCAACGCCGCCGGATGTGTGAACACCCAGTGGAAGGCCGGCGACCTGATGCTCATCACCGACCAGATCAAGCTGTGCGGCGAATCTCCGCTGCGGGGAGAGAACCTGCCTGAGTTCGGCACACGCTTCCCCGACGCCTCCCATCTCTACACACCCCGCCTGCAAGCGCTGGCAAAGGTGACTGCGGCGGAGCTGGACCTTGATCTGAAGGAGGGCATCTATTACTACAACTTCGGCCCCCAGTACGAGACACCCGCCGAGATACGGGCCGTCCGCCTGCTGGGGGGCGACGCGGTGGGTATGTCCACCGCCCCGGAGGTCATTGCGGCGGGGCACTGCGGCATGGAGGGGCTGGGTTTCACCCTACTGACCAATATGGCGGCGGGCATCCTGGACCAGCCCCTCAGCGAGCAGGAGGTGCTGGACGCCGCCGAAGCCGCGAAGGGCAAGTTCTCCCGGCTGGTGCTGGAGTGCCTGAAAAAGCTGTAAGGGGGAGTGAACTATGTCCACGTTGTTTACAAACGTCACCGCTCTGCTGATGGACGAGGGCTTCACCACCCTGCGGGGCGGCTATGTGGCGGTAAAAGGGACCCAAATATCCTACGTGGGTACCGACCGCCCCGTCGGGAACTTTGACGAAACCATCGACTGCACCGGCAAGGTGATGATGCCCGGCTTCGTCAACTGCCACACCCACGTGCCTATGACTCTCATGCGTGGCTACGGCGGCGGGCACGACCTGCAAAGTTGGCTCAACGACTACATCTTCCCCGCCGAAGCCAAGTGGGATGACCGCGCGATTGCCGCCGGTACAGGACTGGGCCTGGCGGAGATGATCGCCTCCGGGATCACCTGTATTGCGGATATGTATATGCATATGGGGACCATTGCCGAGGCAGTGCTAAATGCGGGGATCTCTGCCAATCTGAGTGTTGGCGGTGTATATTTTGGCGACCCGGCGGACTTCAGTCCGGAAAAGTGCGGGGACTGCATCAATATGCGCACACTGTATGAACAGTGGCACGGCGCGGGGGAGGGGCAGATCCTGGTGGACGCATCCATCCATGGGGAATACACCTCCAGTGCGCCGCTGTGGGAGTGGATGGCGGACTATGCCCAGGCCCACGGCTTGGGTATGCACATCCATGTCTCCGAGACGGTGAAAGAGCATGAGGAGTGCAAGGTCCGCCACAGCGGGCTGACGCCCATCCAGGCACTGGACAAATACGGCGTGTGGGACAGCGGCCGGTCCTATGCCGCCCACTGTGTGCATACTGTCCCCGAGGACTGGGCGATTATGAAGGATAAGGGCGTGACCTGTGCGCACAACCCGTATTCCAACCTCAAGCTTGGTTCCGGCGTGGCTCCCATACCCGCTATGTGGAAAGCCGGGGTGAACGTGGCCCTGGGCACCGACGGTGTCAGTTCCCACAACAGTGTGGATATGTTCGCCGACATGAAGCTGGCCGCCATCCTCCACAACGGCGTGGCCCGGGACCCCATGGCGGTCACCGCCCGGCAGGCACTGGAGATGGCCACCGTCAACGGGGCGACGGCTATGGGCCGGAATACCGGACGCATCAAGGCGGGCGCTGTGGCCGACCTGATCCTGGTGGACTTCGACGCGCCCAACCTGGTCCCCTGCCACGACGAGGCGGAAAACCTGGTCTTTTCCGCCCATGGCTCCAACGTGTGGATGAATATGGCACGGGGCCGCATCATATACCAGAACGGGGCCTTTTTGACTCTGGATCTGGAAAAGATAAAGGCGGAAGTCCGGCAGTACGCCCTGCCCCTGTTATTTGATGAAAGCGGAAAGGTCTGAGGAAATGTCTGCATCCACCCCGAAAAAGAATTCGTTCTTCGGCGGCGCCGCCATCCTGACGGCGGGCATCGTCATTGTTAAGCTCATCGGCGCTCTGTACAAGATTCCTCTGGGCAATATCCTCACCGACACGGGCTTTGCTGACTTCAATACTGCCTACAATATCTACGCCCTGCTCATTATCATCTCCACTGGCGGTCTGCCGGTGGCCCTGTCCAAGATGGTTTCCGAGGCCCACGCCCTGGGCCGGGTGAACCAGATCAATAAGGTCTTCCGGCTGGCAGTGGTGGTCTTCTGCGTGCTGGGTACCGTCAGCTTCCTTGTTATGGCGGTGTTCCCCATCCAGCTGGCGGACTTTATGGGGAACAGCCGTGCTGATTGGAGCATCCTGGCCCTGGCCCCGGCGGTGTTCTTCATCTGCCCCATGTCCGCCCTGCGGGGGTACTTCCAGGGCTACTCTCTCATGACTCCTACCGCCATCTCCCAGATCATCGAAGCCCTGTGCAAGCTGGCCATCGGTCTGATCCTGGCCGACGCTATCATGAAGGCGAGCAAGGACGAATCCCTGGCCGCAGCGGGGGCCATTTTGGGCGTATCTGTGGGTGTGCTGCTGGCCATGCTGTATATGTACTGGTGTTACCGGGGCCACCAGAGGAGTCTGAAAAAAAGCCGGGACGTCCCCGGCGGCACGCGGGAGATTCTCCTGACCCTGGCCAAGCTGGCCATCCCCATCACTATCGGCTCGTCCATCATCGCCTTGACCAACATCCTGGATGAGGCCATCCTGATGGACCGCCTTGAAATTGCGCTGGGCATGACGGAGGACGCCGCCCGCGCCCTGAAGGGTGTTTACAACAAGACCATGACCCTGTATAACCTGCCTTCCTCCTTCATGGTGCCCCTGACCTCCAGCGTCATCCCGGCGGTGTCCGCTGCCCGGGCGGTGAGGAACTACAAGCAAGGCGCTCAGATCAGCGAGACCACCCTGCGAACCACCGCCCTGCTGGCCCTGCCCGCCGGGGTGGGCCTGTTCGCCTTGGGCGAGCCCATCATCCGCCTGCTCTACCCCTCCACTGACGTGGAGCTGGCGGGATGGATGCTGTCGGTGCTGGGCATTGCCTCTATTGCGGTGTGCTTCATGCTGGTGAGCAATTCTATCATGCAGGCCCACAAGCTGGTCACACTGCCCACGATCACCACTCTGGCCGGCTGTATTCTGAAGCTGATTGTGGGCTATGTACTCATTGGCAACCCCGATGTGGGCATCAAGGGCGGCGCGATCAGCACTGTGGCCTGCTTTGGACTGATTGCCGTGCTGGATCTGGTCATCATCAAACTGACCCTGCCACGTTCTCTGAGCTATATTCGTGTATTTCTCAAGCCGGTGGCCGCTTCTGCCGCCATGGGCCTGACCGCCTGGGCGATCAACGGGCTGTTGTCCCGTGTGCTGGTGAAGCTGAGCTTCTTCCAGATGATGGGCGAGGATGGTGCCCCGGTGCTGAATGATGCGGGAGCGGCCATTTTGTCCTGGAAGGGGAACGCTCTGGCTGTTATGGTTGCCATCGGCACGGCAGCAATTGTCTATTTCGCCCTGATTCTGCTCACAAAGGCCATTTCCAAGGAGGATTTGTCCCTTATGCCCAAGGGTGAGAAGATTGCCAAGATCTTGCACATTTCCTGAGCGCCTGAGGTAGAAAAAGGCGGAATTTGCGCTGGTTTCTCAAAAACCTTGAACCAGGATCAGAAAATGACTGGAAAATGAGAGAAAGTTCTTGCATTAGAGGAGAAAATATGGTAAATTTGGAAAAGCAGTCTTATGATTTGAACGATTTGATTCGTATTGTTCGTATTTTACGCGCCCCCGGCGGCTGTCCCTGGGACGGTGAGCAGACGCACCAGTCCATCCGCCGCAATTTTCTGGAGGAGGCCTACGAGGTGGCTGAGGCCATTGACCAGGATTCCCCGGAGCATCTGAAAGAGGAATTGGGGGACGTACTGCTCCAGGTGGTGTTCCACACCTCCATTGAGGAGGACGCGGGGCGGTTCAACTTGGATGATGTGGCGGACGGTGTGTGCCGAAAGCTCATTTACCGGCACCCCCATGTATTTGGCGATGTCAGTGTCAGCTCTACGGGCGAGGTTTTGATCAACTGGGAGGAGCTGAAGAAAAAGGAAAAGGGTCAGTCTACTCAGGCCGATGCGGTAGATGCGGTGGCCCGATCCCTTCCGGCGCTGTGGCGGGCGGAAAAGATGAAAAACAAGGCGGCAAAGGCCGGCTTTGACTGGCGGGATGTCTCCGGTGCGCTGGATAAGCTGTCCGAGGAGCTGGACGAGGTGCGCGCCGCCGCCTGCGGGGATGGGGACCCAGCAGAGGAGGTAGGCGATTTACTGTTCGCCGCCGTCTGTGTGGCCCGATTTTTGGACGTGGACCCGGAGATGGCGCTTCATGCCGCCTGCGACAAGTTTTCCCTCCGGTTCCGCAAAACAGAGCGATTGGCGGCGCAGCGCGGCCGGAAGCTGGATGAGTTGTCCGACGGAGAGCAGGTCGGGCTTTGGAACGAGGCAAAGCGGGACTCAGCGATTGAATAGCGCCACGCCGCGCTTTCAATATAGATGACGCGGCGATGCCGCAAAACTACAAAAGATTTTGGAGGAACAATCATGAATAAAGCAGATCTCATCAATGCCGTGGCAGAAAAGACCGGCCTGTCCAAGAAAGACACGGAGGCCGCTGTGGCCGCTACCTTTGATGTGGTGGCCGAGACCCTGGCCAGTGGTGAGAAGGTCCAACTGGTGGGCTTCGGCTCCTTTGAGGTGAAGCTCCGTGCCGCCCGCATGGGCCGCAAGCCCGGCACCGATATTGAGATCGAGATTCCTGCGGCCAAGATTCCCGTGTTTAAGGCGGGCAAGGCGCTGAAGGACGCTGTGAATCAATAAAAATCAGATTCCCACCCAAAAGGGTGGGAATCTATCTTATGGAGGTGCGTTATGCGACTGGACAAGTGGCTGAAGGTATCCCGGCTCATCAAGCGGCGCACAGTGGCCAACGAGGCTTGCGACGCCGGACGGGTCACTGCTAACGGCAGGCAGGTGAAGGCATCCTATGATGTGAGCGTGGGAGATGTGCTGGAGTTGAAGTTCGGAGAAAAGCTCATCCAGGTGGAGGTGCTGTCTACCGCCGAGATCGTGGGTAAGGCGGGGGCAGAGGCCATGTATCAGCAGCTATAACAGGCGGCGGCGGATCTGGTACGGTCCGCCGCCTTTTTGTGCGGTTTGGCTCAGGCCGGGGCCGCACTACGGTCTTGAAGCCGAAGGCACAGGGGAAGTAATATCCCGCCCACTCCGTTGCCCAGGGTGATGACCAGCAGGCATAGCAGCGTCCGGCCCGACCACCAGCCCGCCAGGGCGAAGTAGTACATATCCGCCACGCAGTGCTCGAAGCCGCACAGGATGAATACGCTTACCCCGAAGACAAGCCCCAGGTATTTGCCCAGCTCGTGGGGGCAGGCACGGTAGCTCTCCACCGCCACGAAGATGAGGACATTGCACAGCGCCCCCAGCAGGAACAGGGAAATCAGGGAGTCCTCCGTCTTGATGGAGCACAGAGCGGCGGCCTTTTCCGCCAAGGAGGGACCGGTGCGGGTACACCGGACGCACAGCGCCACCAGCTCCGCGCCCACCAGATTGCCCACCCAAACCAGGGCCAGCCAGCCCAGGTAGGCAGGCGGTTTCCCCGGGAAATAGCACACCTTGCCGGTAAACAGGTTCAGTCCAAAGCTGCACACCATGAACAGCCCCACGCAGAAAAACAGCGCCCCGGCAATTTTGTTATCCAGGGACAGAAAGGCCGTCCCGCCGATGGCGATGGAAGTGCCGGCCAGCACAGCCAACACGAAGTCGGTCAGCTTTTTCATGTAGATGTCCTCCTTTAGGGTGCGGCGTAGTGTGTTACAGTGTACCATATCCTGTCCGGTAAGGCAAGTGTCGGTTGCGGACGGGCGGCGGCTGTGCTATACTGAAATCGGCGCGGAGATAAAAACACAGTCCCCGTCGGGTAGTCGGGGCTTGGGAGCCCGCCCTCCCAACAGTAACCTGCCTCCTTGGTTGTCCCGTCTCCGCAAAGCATTTTAAGGAGGAAAAGTGAATATGAGCGTTTCCAGAGCAAGGCTGACCGTGTATTTTGACCCGCCCCTCTGGGTGGGGCTGTACCAGCGGGAGGAGGAGGACAGCGTCCGGGTGTGCCGGGTGGTGTTTGGCGGCGAGCCCAAGGACCAGCAGGTGCTGGACTGGTTCCAGGCCCACTTTCGGGAGCTGGAGTTCAGCCCACCGGCGGCGGGCGGGCGCAGTCCCGACCGGGCAGTCAACCCAAAACGGGCGCGGCGGGAGGCGGCGAAAGCCGTCTGGCCCGCCAGGATAGGGACGAAGGCCCAGCAGGCCCTGAAGCTCCAGCAGGAGCAAATGAAGCGGTCGCGGAAGATCATTTCCAAGGAGCAGCGGGAGGCAGAGCGGGAGCGGAAGCTGGTCCTCCGACAGGAGAAACGCCGGGAAAAGCACAAGGGGCATTAGCCCCTTGTGCTTTTTTCAGAAACACTGAGCCGTGCGTCGCGAACAGGCGAAGCGTAACAACCCAGAAGCGCTGAGCTTCCGCAAGCAAGTTACCAAATTACGAACCCGACCACCAGAAGTACGGCAATTCCGCCCCGGATGACGTGGTGCAGGGGATTGACCTTTTCCGCCCGTTTACCGTTGAGATAGGCCGCGAAGCAGATGAGCAGACAGCCCGTGGCGCAGGGAAGCGCGTCCAGCCAACCGGAGTTATTTCCCACCAAGTGCGCGATGGCCTCAAAGATCACGGCGATGCCGCCGCAGGCCATAATGGTGGCGCTGCCCCGAGCGGCAGGATCTTTGGCTTTGAACTGGGTGAAGGCCGCGATGAGGTGTAGCAGGCCAAATAAAATGGACAGGATGCTGACTACAATGCGCATAAACTTTCTCCTTTACAGCTTTGTCATGTGCTGCGTGGCAGACTTAAGCATCAGCCGCTTGGTCCCCACACCGTCGAAGGCGATTTCCAGCAGGGCGTCGCCCCCCATCTTCTGGATGGAGGTGACCATGCCCCGACCGAAGGCCTTGTGCTGCACCATATCTCCTTTCTGGTAGTCGGGCAGGGTTGCAGAGGCGGTCCGGGCAAAGCCGCCGGGCTGCGGGGCCGGACGGGAGGACTTGACGGCGGAGGTGGGGGCGGGGCAGCTCTCCGCCTGCCGGTAGGGTTCCCGCCAGGTGGACACCTGGGGACGGCTCTGGCGCTGGGGGTATGACATACTGGCGTCCCAGTCCTCCACGGCGCCCCCCTCCCAATAGGGGGCCCGGTCCAGATAGGACCGCCCGGACTGCTCCAGCAGCTCCGATGGGATCTCCCCGGCGAACCGGGAGGGCCGGTTGGTGCTGGTGCGGCCGAACAACATCCGCTGGCCCGCGCAGGTGAGGTATAGCCGCTCCCTGGCACGGGTCAGCGCGACGTAGCACAGCCGCCGCTCCTCCTCCATCTCCTCCATGTCGCCGATAGCCCGCAGGCCGGGGAAGATGCCTTCCTCCATGCCTACCACGAACACCGCCGGGAACTCCAGCCCCTTGGCGGAGTGCATGGTCATCATCACCACCGCGTCCTCGTTGGGATCGTGGTTGTCCAGATCGGTGTAAAGGGCGATCTCGTCCAGGAAGCCTGCCAGGGTCGGCTCCCCTTCTGCGTTTTCTATGTAGCCGTTGATAGAGGTGAGCAGCTCCCGCACGTTCTCCAGCCGGGAACGGCTCTCTATGTCGTTTTTGGCTTGGAGCATGGCGGCATAGCCCGTCCGGGTCACGACTTCCTCATAAAAGGTAGGCAGGTCCATAGTCTGGGACAGGGCGGTCAGCTCGCGGATGAGGGCGGCGAACTGGCCCAGCTTGTTGGCCGCCTTTTGCAGCTCCGGGTACGCCCCGGCATTGGACACCACCTCCCACAGGGACAGCCCCTGCTGGGCAGCGATGAGCCGCGCCCGGTCCACGGTAGTCTGGCCGATGCCCCGGGGCGGATTGTTGATGATGCGGCTCAGCCGCAGGTCGTCCCCGTGGTTCTGGACAGCGCACAGGTAGGCCAGCATATCCTTGACTTCCGCCCGGTCGAAGAACCGGGGGCCGCCGATGACCCGGTATGGGATGCCGTTGCGTTTGAAGGCCACTTCGAGCTGGTTGGACTGGGCGTTCATCCGGTAAAGGATGGCGTGGGTGTTCCATTTGATGCCGGCCCGGTAGTCCTCCATCAGCTTGTCCGCAACAAAGCGGGCCTCGTCGTTCTCGTTCATGGCGGTGTAGAGCTGCACCTTGTTGCCCTCTGCCCCGGCGGTCCACAGTTCCTTGCCCTTGCGGCCTTGGTTGTGGCGGATGACGGCGTTGGCGGCATCTAGGATATTCTTGGTGGAGCGGTAGTTCCGCTCCAGCCGGATGGTACGGCAGCCCCTGTACTGGTCCTCGAAGGAGAGGATGTTCTCGATGGTGGCCCCCCGGAAGCGGTAGATGGACTGGTCATCGTCGCCTACCACGCAGATGTTCTCCCGCCCGCCTG
>CATJRT010000176.1 GCA_949742895.1 uncultured Eubacteriales bacterium
CTGGCTGGCGTCGGACGGGCATAGCCTGGCCGACGTGTGGTTGATAGCTGTTCCTTCTGGGGCAGGCATACAGATTTGGCCCAATACCATTTGCCGCAATGGCGGCAAGAATTAAAGTCCAGCAGCCAGACAGACGCCCCGCACAAAAAATGCCACACCCCAGGCTACGGCGCACTGCCAGAGCACCACGCCAACAGCCCATTTTACGCCCAGCTCCCGCCGGATGGCGGCGATGGAGGCCACGCAGGGGGTATACAAAAGGGAAAACACCAGCATGGTAGCGGCGGATACGGTGGTCAGCGCCGCATGGATGCCACCGCCGAACAGTATCTCCATGGTGGAGACGACGCTTTCCTTTGCCATAAAGCCGCTGATAAGCGAGGTGACGATGCGCCAGTCCCCCAGGCCCAGGGGAGCCAGCAGGGGGGCGAACAGGCCTGCGATAGCCGCCATAAGGCTCTGGGATGAGTCGGACACCGTATTCAGGTGCAGGTCAAAGCTTTGCAGGAACCACACCACAATGGTGGCCAGCAAGATGATGCTGAACGCTTTGCAGAGGAAGTCCTTTGCCTTTTCCCACAGAAGCTGGGCTACATTTTTTGCCCCAGGCATCCGGTAGTTGGGCAGCTCCATCACAAAGGGGACGGCTTCACCTTTGAACAAGGTCTCTTTGAACAGCAGAGCGATAACAATGGCTACCACAATGCCCAGAAGGTATAGCCCGGTCATGATGAGCCCACCCTGGCCGGGGAAAAAGGCGCCCACAAAGAAGGCGTAGATGGGCAGCTTTGCTGTGCAGCTCATGAAGGGAGTGAGCAGGATGGTCATTTTCCGGTCCCGTCTGCTGGGCAGAGTGCGTGTAGACATCACCGCCGGGACCGTGCAGCCAAAGCCGATGAGCATGGGCACAATGCTGCGTCCGGAAAGGCCGATTTTTCGCAGGAGCTTATCCATAAAGAAGGCTATGCGGGCGATGTACCCGCTGTCCTCCATGATGGACAGGAAGAAAAACAGCGTGACAACGATGGGCAGGAAGCTCAGCACGCTGCCCACGCCGCCGAAGATGCCGTCGATCACCAGGCTGTGAAGGACAGGACTGACATAGGTGGAGGTCATCCAGCCTTCCACTGCTACGGAAAGGGCGTCGATGCCTGCTGCCAGCAGTTCCTGGAAAAAGGCCCCGATTACGTTGAAGGTCAGGTAAAAGACCAGACCCATGATGGCAACAAAGCAGGGGATTGCGGTCCATTTCCCGGTAAGAACGCGGTCAATTTTCTCTGAGCGGATGCGCTCCCGGCTTTCCTGCGGCTTCTGCACCGTCCGCTCGCAGACGTATTCGATGAAATCAAAACGCATATCGGCGATGGCGGCGCTGCGGTCCATGCCGCCCTCTCGCTCCATCTGCACTACGATGTGTTCAATGATTTCCTTTTCATTCTGGTCCAGCCTGAGCTGCTCCACAATCAGCCCGTCACCCTCGATGACCTTGGTGGCGGAGAAGCGCAGGGGCAGACCGGCCTGCTCGGCGTGGTCCTCCAGGATATGCTCCACTGCATGAATGGCCCGGTGGATGGCGCCGCCGTGGTCGTCCTTGCTGCAAAAATCCTGCTTTGCAGGCCGCTCCTGAAACTGGGCGATGTGGAGCGCGTGGTCAACCAGCTCCCGCACGCCCTCATTTTTTGCGGCGGAGATAGGCACCACCGGGACGCCCAGCATGGTCTCCATTCCGTTGATGTCGATAGAGCCGTTGTTGCCCGTCACCTCATCCATCATGTTCAGGGCTACCACCATGGGCACATTCATTTCCAGGAGCTGCATGGTCAGGTACAGGTTGCGTTCGATGTTTGTGGCGTCTACAATGTTGATAATAGCCTTTGGCTTGTCTCCCAGAACAAAATTCCGGGAGACAATCTCTTCGCTGCTGTAGGGGGACATGGAATAGATGCCCGGCAGGTCGGTGACCTGGGTATTTGGATGGCCTTTGATGGGCCCGTCTTTGCGGTCCACCGTAACTCCGGGGAAATTGCCCACGTGCTGGTTGGCCCCGGTGAGCTGGTTGAACAGGGTGGTTTTGCCGCAGTTCTGATTGCCCACAAGGGCGTAAGTAAGCAGAGTTTCCTCTGGCAGGGGTGCGCCGTCCCCCTTGGCGTGGTATTTGCCGTCCTCGCCCAGCCCCGGGTGAGCCATGGGATAAAACCGGTCCACATGGCTGTGCTGGTTGGTTCGCTCCATGATGGGCCGGACGGCGATCTGGCCTGCTTCCGCCAGCCGGAGGGTCAGCTCGTAACCGTGTATTTGCAGCTCCATAGGGTCGCCCATGGGGGCAAATTTGACCACCGTGACCTCTGCTCCCGGAATTACGCCCATGTCCAGAAAGTGTTGGCGTAGCGCACCTTCGCCGCCCACTGCCGTAATTGCGGCGCTCTCTCCAGCCTTCAAATTTTTCAGGGTCATATCCATAAACAAACCACTCCTGTCGTCCATGGTATTGTACCACAGATGGAGGAGAAAATCCACTGCCTTTGCGCACTTTTTCGGGCGGAGAGTCTCTTGCGTCCGGTTTTACCGATTGAATCTGTCGTTCTTTGAGATAAAATTAAAGAGCCGGATGCTTACGCATCCAGCTCTTTGTATACCGAAGCAGGAAATAACGGTAGCAGTGGTCTCAGCCCTCAGCCGTCAGGGTTATTCCAGAATAGAGCAAATGATGTCCGGCGGTTTCACCGGGCAGTCCGGCGTAAACCAAAAGCTGAAGCTGGTCGTTGCCCTGTTTGGGGGTAAAAAAGCTCCAGGAAAAACCGCCCTGCTCCATGCCGTATTTCAAATCGGCAACTCCGTAGTCAATAGCGCTCTTTGTGGTGGCGTTGTACAGCAACATTCCTACGCCTGCGGTGGAGCCTTCGAACTGCTCTACGCTGTCAAACCGCAGGGTATATCGTTTTCCGTACTCCAAATGGTCGGCCACTACCGCGAAATTGTAATTGGCGTCGGCGGCTGCAAGCTCTACTGCGTCTTTTTCCAGCACGAGTTCCGGTTTAGCGAGGGTACTCTCCCACGCGGCAGTGGCGGCCGCACCGAAGTTAGTATAATCCGCCGTGCCGATCATGTCGGCGTTCAGCATCATCACGACCAGGTCCGGCTGAAGCAGGGTGACGTACTCCGACACGCTACAGGCGGTCATGTGGCGCGGGTCCACCACGTGGACCTCCTGAAACAGGGTGGAAAAGTAGGCCTGCATGGGCAGGGTAAAGCTGTCCTTGATCATCAATACCTTCAGCTTGCTGGGCGCGGAGGAATTGCGGTGCTGGACTACGGGATAGTCGCCGCCAATGTAAACACAGTATGGGCTGAGCCGGAACAGGGCGCGCTGCTCAATGTGTTCCATGCGCAGGACCGCATCAGAAAAATCACCCTGATAGAACCAGGAATGATTCATGGTCACGGCGCAGGACATCTCCGTATCGAATTTCGGCGTGTAATAAGTGATATCGTCTATGCCGCCGTAGAAAACCCCTACGCGTTTGCCCTGAGAACCCAAAAACCAGTTCCGGTAGGTGTGGGCTTCCCACTGGCTGGGGTCGGTGTAGGTCATATCGATGCTCTGCTCCGGCACGAGCTGGGCGAGCTGCTCTACAATCATAGGAAAGGCGTTTAGGGCCGCAGTGCAGGTCCAGTGATGGTCGGTGCGGAAGAAATTTTCTCCCACCTGCTCCGGTGTAGCGCTGAGCGCGGGGCGAAGGTCAAAGGTACGCACGCCGTTTTGCTCCAGAAGCTGAAGAAGCTGGTTGGCGTTGTCGTTTGAGGGGTATACCATGCCGGAGGGCACCAGCTTACCCTCCAGATCCACCTTGCAGGGCGCCTGCACATACAGAAACGGGATGCCTTTGTTAGTCAGGAATTGGTTGAACTCGGTGAGATTGCTGGCAGTGGGGTCGATGCTCTGGTAATAGGATGGGAAGGTCAGCATACCGTTGTTCAGCCGGATCACATTATTGCACAGCCGCTGCCCCAGCACACGGGAAAACAAACCGTTTACATTGACAAACGCTGTTTTTTCCCGGGTCTGTCCGGTACACGCGGCCTGCATCTCCTGAACAAACTGGGGAAAATCGGTTTCTCCTTCGGAGAAGCGCCCCACCGGGGCGAAAAAGGCAGGGAAATTCAAAATCATAACCGCAGTCAGGAAAATCAGGACGGCAGCGGTGAGAAGCCCCTTGCCGGACGGCTTTCCATGTTTCTTTGCTTTCATGCTCAGTTCGCTCTCCCTTCTCTGAGCCTGTTCTTTGGTTAAAAGTTAAAATAGATGAACGGGTTGTGGGCGTTCATCTCCAGATAGGAAACGCTGACCAGGAACAGAAGGAACTGAACGGTGCAGGCAATCCCATTGCACACCGATGTGGCGGCAGGACTGTGGGCGGACAGCTTTTCACGCAGGAGCCTCCAGATGGGGGTGGAGCAGACCAGCCCCGCCGCTGTGACGGTAAAGCATTCCCGGAACAGATGCCGGAACCTGTCGTCGATCAGCACGTTATCCGCAGCCCCAAACATGGAGCGCAGGTAGAGCAGGGCGGCAGGGAGGTCCGCCGAACGAAACAGCACCCAACCGAATATCACAGCCAGCAGGGTAAAGGCTTGGTATACCCAGGCGGCGGGGCCAGGCCTTGCAAGGCGCTGGGGAAGGGACAGCAGCTTTTCAACTGTAATCAGCACGCCGTACAGCAGGCCCCACACAATGAAGTTCCAGCTCGCGCCGTGCCACACGCCCGTTGCCAGCCATACTACGAACAGGTTGAACACCAGCCGCCATTTGCTTTCGACGCGGGAGCCGCCCAGCGGGAAATAGATATAGTCCCGGAACCAGGTGCCCAGCGAGATGTGCCATCTCCGCCAGAACTCCGTCACAGTTTTTGAAATGTATGGATAGTTAAAATTCTCCAGGAAGTGGAAGCCGAACATTTCGCCCAGTCCGATGGCCATTTCTGAATATCCGCAGAAGTCAAAGAAGATTTGCAAAGAGTAGCACACTGCGCCAAGCCAGGCCAGGGCAACGCTGGGGGTCCCAGCGTTGAAGGCCGCGTCTGCGGCCTTCGAGAGGAGGTTGGCTAACAGCATTTTTTTGTTGAAGCCATAGAGAAAGCGGAGCATTCCGTGGCTGAAGCCCTGCCAGGTTACCTTGCGGTCGTTGATCTGGTCCTCGATGGTGGTGTACCGCACGATAGGACCAGCGATCAGTTGGGGAAAGAGGGCGATGTATAGCCCCAGGTAGGCGGGATTTTTCTGCACCGGCGTGCCTCGGTATACATCGATCACATAGCTGACGGACTGAAAAGTAAAGAAGGAGATGCCGATGGGAAGGACAAAGGAGGTGACTGTAATGGCTCCGCCAGGCATCAGGTCGTGGATGGTCCCGGTGACAAAATTCATGTATTTGTATACGAACAGGATTCCCAGGTCTACGCAGACGGCAACGGCAAGCACCAGCCTGCGCATTGCGGTTCCGGATTCCAGTTCCGCGATGCGCAGCGCCATCAGATAGTTCCACAGAATGGAAAACAGCATAACGAAGACGAATTTTGGCTCGCCCCACGCGTAAAAGAACAGGCTTACCAAAAGAAGCCAGTAATTACGGGCCTTTGTGGGCAATAAAAAATAGACGCCTAACGTCAATGGAAAAAACACAAATAAAAATTCCATGCTGGTAAAAAGCATCGACGCTCTTCCTCTCTCTTCCGAAGGCGGTTCTGGCGATACCGGCAGCAAATTTGCCAGACACAATCCAATGATAATACAGAATACCACAAACTTTATCAGGTTTCAAGGATAATATCTGTCCAGAAACCTGTATTTACAGCCGAAAATGCCGGATGAGCAAGGAAATTCCCCGCCAGACAGGGCAGATTTTATAAAAATACTTTGTGCATTGCAGGAAAATTTAATCAGTGCTTCCTTAACACGGCGTAGGGGGAAAAAACGCGCAGATGGTCGTTTTAGGTTGTGAATACAGCTTTTGAATAGACCAGGGATAGCTGCCCTAGCTTGACTGCCTGCCCTCTTTCTGGTATGATAAGGATAAAACTGGCCGCAATATACGGTCAGGAGCTGCAATTTCACGTGTGGGAGGGCTGCGCTATGCCAGCCAGAGGCAATACGCTATACATTGTTGTCCCCTGTTACAATGAGGAGGCGGTTCTGCCGGAAACCGCCCGCCGCTTGGGGGACAAGCTGAAGAATCTGATGAATTCGGGCAAAATCAGCCCGCAGAGCCGGGTGCTGTTCGTCAACGACGGTTCAAAGGATAAAACCTGGGAGATCATCTCCCGCCTGCATAGGGAAAACCATCTGTTCTGCGGCGCGGACCTGTCCCGGAACCGGGGGCACCAGAACGCTCTGCTGGCGGGGCTGATGACCGCCAAGGACAAAGCAGACATGGTGGTGTCCATGGATGCCGACCTTCAGGACGACGTGGACGCGGTGGACGCCATGGTGGACAAGTATTTGGATGGGGTAGACATTGTGTACGGTGTGCGTTCCTCACGGAAAAAGGACACCTTTTTCAAGCGCACCACCGCCGAGGGTTTTTACCGCATGATGGACCTGCTGGGGGCGGAGACGGTGTTCAACCACGCGGACTACCGGCTTATGTCCCACCGGGCGCTGGAGGGGCTGGCGCAGTTCAAGGAGGTCAACCTGTTTCTGCGGGGTATTGTGCCTATGATCGGCTACCGCACCGACACCGTGGAATACGAGCGGGGGGAGCGGTTTGCGGGGGAGAGCAAATACCCCCTGAAAAAGATGCTGGCCTTTGCGCTGGAGGGGGTCACCTCCCTGTCGGTAAAGCCCCTGCGGATGATTACAGGGCTGGGTTTTCTGGTGTTTTTGGTCTCGCTGGTGATGATTATCTATAATGTCGTACGCTGGGCTACGGGAAATACCGTCACAGGTTGGGCCAGCATCGCCTGCTCAGTGTGGCTGATCGGTGGGTTGATTTTGCTCTCGCTGGGCATCATCGGCGAGTACCTGGGCAAGCTGTACATGGAAAGTAAGGGCCGGCCCCGGTTCCTGCTGCGGGAGGTATTAGGCGACGATGAAGAGGTTGTTTGACGCATCCATGTGGAAGTTCCTGCTGGTGGGTGTGGGCAATACCCTGCTGTCTGCCGTCATCATGTTCCTGCTGGAGGGGCTGGGTTACTGGCCGTCAACCGCCATTGCCTACGTGGCGGGGTCTGTGATGAGCTTTTTCCTCAACCGGAATTTCACCTTCCAAAGCGACGCTCCGTTCTGGTCCTCTGTGGGTAAATTTGCCGTGAATGTGGCGGTGTGCTACCTGATCGCCTACAGTCTGGCCCAGCCGCTGGCGGGCTGGGTGCTGGGCTGGTTCGGTGTACCGGAGCTGTGGGTGGAGCGGCTGGCTAAGCTGGGCGGGATGGTGCTGGTCACCGGGCTGAACTATTTTGGACAGCGTTTTTTCGCGTTCAAGAAGCGCTGAGCTTTGCGAAAATCTTGACAAAACGTTAAAGGTTTATAAATATTGGCGAAAATCCCTTGCAATCCTTTGCGGCCTGACATAAAATGTGGACAGTGGAAATGAAGCGGGGCACAACGCTCCGCTGGGCGGCGGCCCACACAAATCATCAGGAGGTAAACGTATTATGAGCATTGATTTTGAAAGCCTGAAGGACAAGGCTGTCGTCATCGCCAAATCTGGCGTGGACAAGGCCAAGGAGCTGACCGACACCGGCGTAGCCAAGGTGAAGGAGCTGACTGAAATCGGCAAGCTGAAGGTGCAGAACTCCAGCGAGCAGGAGGCTATCCGCAAGGCATATTCCGAGCTGGGCAAGCTGTACTTCGCTGAGCGCGGTTCCGCCCCCGAGGCGGCCTATGCCGGCCTGTGCCAGACCATCAGCGACGCTCAGGCCAAAATCGCCTACAACAATGAGCGCATTGCCGACATCAAGGCGGCGGGCAATCTGTCCGACGACGAGGTGGAGGAGATGGAAGCCGTAGTGGAGGATGCTGAGGCTGTGGTCGAGGAGTCTGCTGAGGAGTCCTGTTGCTGCGGGGAGCCCGAAGAACCCAAGGACGAGTAAAAAATACAAAAAGGAGCGGTCCCGCATAGCGGGACCGCTTTTTTATATTTCTCTTCGGCCTTCCAGGGCCCGCATCAGCGTGGCATCGTCGGCAAATTCCAGATGGCTGCCCACCGGGATGCCGTAGGCCAGCCGGGTGGTGCGCACGCCAAAGGGCCGGAGCAGCCGGGACAGGTACATGGCGGTGGTTTCCCCCTCGGTATCCGGGTTGGTGGCCATGATGATCTCGCCGATGCCCCCTGCCGCCACCCGCTCCATAAGCTGGGCAATGCGCAGATCATCCGGCCCCACATGGTTCATGGGGGAAATTACCCCGTGGAGTACATGATACACCCCTGTGTATTCCCGGGAGCGTTCCATGGCCACCACGTCCTTGGGGTCGGCCACCACGCATACGGTGGCGTGGTCCCGCTTGGAAGAGGCGCACAAAGGACAGGGGCCATCCCCGTCGGTAAGGTTCTGGCACACCGGGCAGCAGCCGATGGTGGTTTTCGCATCCAACAGGGCGGCGGCGAAGTCGCGAGCCGTCTGTTCAGGTTGGTCCAGGATGTAGAAGGCCAGCCGCTGGGCGCTTTTGCGGCCCACGCCGGGAAGCTTGGCAAACTGCTCCACTAAATTTTCCAGGGCGGCGGGGAAGTAGTCCATGGTGGAAAAACCTCCAAATCGTTATGCGTCCCGCTCAACAGTGACAAGCAGGCGGCGGAGCATACCGGTTGTTTCCCAGTATGTCATGGCTTTGACCGTCCAGCCCTGGCGGGTCATTTCGTTCATCGTCGCTTCGGCCTCTTCCGGAGTCTTGGCGGTCAGAACTTTATACTCCTTCACAAGATCACCTCCCTAATCTTAGCAGTTCAATAGCCGCCGCTGGGTCGTCCGCCCCGTAGACCGCCGAGCCCGCCACCAGCACATTGGCTCCGGCGGCAATTGCCCGCTCCGCCGTGCCGGAGGCGACGCCGCCGTCCACCTCCAGATCGCACTCCGGGTGGTACTTGTCGATGATGGCGCGCACCTCCCGGACGGTTTCAAGCTGATTTTCCATAAAAGCCTGTCCGCCGAAGCCCGGTTCCACCGTCATCACCAGCACCATATCCACCTGCTCGATGTAGGGCAGCACGGCCCTGGCCGAGGTGATGGGCCGCAGGGCGACGGCCTTCTTCACCCCGTTGGCCTCCATGGCGCGCAAAGCGTCGGCGATGCGGGTAGGATGGTCGGCCTCCAGGTGGACGCTGAGCAGGTCCGCTCCGGCCTTGCAGAAATCATCGATATACCGCACAGGCTTATCAATCATCAGGTGTACGTCAAGAAACATACCGGTGTGCTTCCGGATGGACTTGACCACTGGTACACCGATGGTGATGTTGGGGACGAACGCCCCGTCCATTACGTCCACGTGGAGCCAGTCTGCGCCGGATACGCGGCGAATGTCGGCCTCAAGATTGCAAAAATCCGCAGAAAGGATGGAAGGCGCCACTTTGACCATGATTTTCTCCCTCTTTTTCTCTGATTCCGTGTGGGGACAGCCTCGGTTACAGACCCCTTTGCTCACACCGGACGGCCCCCGGACACATAGGATAAGACACGCGGAGGCTGCCGCCGGACGCGGCGGGCCGGCTCCCCAAGTCCCCCTCGCCACCGCAGCGGGATTGGCGGGCGCTCCGCTTCATATAGCCTCCTGGAGACTGCTGTCTCCAGGAGGCGGTGGAAAGCGCCGTGCGTCGTGAACAGGCGAAGCATGACAACAAGGCGTTTCAGTTATAAAAATCTCCTGTTTTGACCTCGCGGACGCTGTAGCCCGCGCCGGCCATGGCGTTGAGGATGGCTCGCTTGTGGTTTTGCCCAAAGGCCTCCAGCGTCACCTTCAGTTCCACGCCTGCCTGCCGGTTGATGTTGACAAACTGGTTATGGTCCAGCTTGATGATGTTACCGTTTTCCCGGGAAACAATCTCTGCCACCCGGAGCAGCTCGCCGGGCCGGTCGGGCAGCAGCACTGAGAAGGTGAAGATGCGGCCCCGGTTGATGAGCCCGTGCTGCACCAGGGAGGAGATGGTGATGACATCCATATTGCCGCCAGACAGCACGCTTACCACGTTCTCGCCACGAGGCTCCAGATGGTTCAGCGCGGCCACAGTGAGCAGGCCAGCGTTTTCCACAATCATTTTATGCTTTTCCATCACGTCAAGGAAGGCGTCCACCAGCTCGCCGTCGTCGATGGTAATGATTTTGTCCACGTTTTTCTGGATGTAGGGGAACACCATATCCCCCGGCGTCTTGACGGCTACGCCGTCGGCAATGGTGGATATTTTATCCAGCGTGGCCACATGGCCCACCTCCAGGCTGGCCTTCATGGAGGCCGCGCCGGCGGGTTCCACGCCGATTACCTTGACCGACGGGTTGAGCAGCTTCACCAGGGTGGACACGCCCGCTGCCAGCCCGCCGCCACCGATGGGGACCAAAATAACGTCCACGTCGGGCAGGTCCTTGAAAATCTCATAGGCGATGGTGCCCTGTCCGGTGGACACTGTCAGGTCGTTGAAGGGGTGGACGTAAGTCAACCCCTCTTTTTCGCTCAGTTCGGCGGCCAGCGCCGCCGCGTCGTCGAAGGTTTCGCCGTGGAGCACCACCTGAGCGCCGTAATCTTTGGTGTTGTTCACCTTTACCAGGGGGGTGGTGGTGGGCATGACGATGGTGGCCGCCACCCCCGCCGCCTGAGCGGCATAAGCCACGCCCTGGGCGTGGTTGCCGGCGGAGGCGGTGACCAGTCCACGGGCCTTTTCCTCGTCGGACAGGGTGGAGCATTTGAAATAGGCCCCCCGGATTTTATACGCTCCCGTGACCTGCATATTCTCCGGCTTCATGTGCACATGGTTGCCGGTGGCCTTGGAGAAAAACGGGCTGTACATTAAGTCCGTGCGGTGGAGCACGCCGTCCAGCGTTTTCCGGGCCGCCTTGAAATCGTCCAATGTCATCATGGCTGAAAAGACTCCTCTTATTTCCGGACGGCGGGTAAAGCTGTGCCGCCTTTATGTGTTAGCATATCATTTTACATGAAGATTTCACTAAAGTCAACAGCGGACGGCACCTTACTTCTTGACAGCGTTGTCCCAAGGGGGTAAAATAGGAGCCAGAGCCGTGCAGAGCTTCGGAAAGGAGTGAACACCGTGACCCATGTGAAAAAACGCAGCGTACTGCCCGTCTACCTGATTGGCGTGGTCTGGCTGCTGTGGAGCATCTTTTTCTCCCTGTCCCGGGTGAGCGATTTCCTGCTCTGCGCCGGGGTGTCCCTGCTGGCCTATTTCGTCGGCAAGATCATCTTCCCGGACCGGGGCTATGACGTACAGGACGAGGCGGCTTCCGTTGCCCAGGCTGCGCCAAGGCAGGAAAAACAGGAGGAGAAAACCAAGTCCACCGGAAATCCGGAGATCGACGCGCTGCTGGTGGAGCGGGGCAGGGCCATATCCGAGATGCGCCGGCTGAACGCCTCCATCAAGGACGTGAAGATTTCGGCACAGATCGACCATTTAGAGGCCACTACAGGCAAGATCATCGATGCGGTGGTGAAAACGCCGGCAAAGCTGCCGCAGATACGCAAGTTTATGAACTACTACCTGCCCACCACCCTAAAGCTGCTGGGCAGCTATGAGCAGCTCTCAAAACAGTCGGTAAAGGGCGAGAACATCACCTCAACCATGTTCAATATCGCCGGGATGATGCACACTGTTGCCGATGCCTTTGAGAAGCAGCTGGACTCCCTTTTCACTGACGAGGCCATGGACATCTCGGCGGATATAACCGTGTTTGAGACCATGCTGAAACAGGAGGGCTTTGTGGAGGAGAAGAAGGGGCTGTAACTAGAGATGAATATTGACAAAATGAAGCTCTGCGTTAAGACATTCGGCGAGCTGGACATACACGAACTATATGAAATACTGCGGCTGCGCCAGGAGGTATTTATTCTTGAGCAGGACGCCCCATGCAGGGAGATAGACGGCCGGGACCAGGCGGCGCTGCATGTTTTCCTGCGGGACGAAGAGGGAATAAAGGCTTATTTACGGGCGCTGCCGCCGGGAGGCAGATTTTTGGAAGCCAGCCTGGGCAGGATTCTGACTGTAGAGCGGCGGGCGGGCCTGGGTACAGCTATTACACGGGCCGGAATACGGGCGGCGCGAGAGCGATTTGGCGTAGAAAGCATCCGTATTGAGGCGCAGAGCTATGTTAAGGAGCTATATGAGAAGCTGGGGTTTCGCCAGATTTCGGAGGAGTTTTTAGAGCACGGGATACCTCATGTGGAGATGATATATGATGGGGACATAAGCAAGGCGTAGGTTGTGTTAGTATAGGTGTTAGTATAGGTACTAATATAGGTTTTAGTATTAGGTTTTAGCATACGTTTGAACGCGGGAGCAAACCTAAAGTGAAGATCCATGTAGCGCGACCTTCGCGACTACGCGACGGAAAAACGCGACGGAAAAATAGGAGGATGAATGATGGATAATGAGATCAAGTTGACTTTAGAGCAGGAGGCCCCTCAGATGCCCACGCTCACCCTGGACCCGGAGCAGCAGCAGGCGCCGGCCCCGCAGGTGCAGGAGAGCTCTGTCACCACATTGGACGAGAGCGTGCTGACCCCGGAGGAGCGCAAGGTGGTGGAGGAGTTCTCTGAGAAAATCGACCTGCAAAACAGCACGATGGTGATGCAGTATGGCTCTGCGGCACAGAAAAAGATAGCCTCTTTCTCGGATACGGCCCTTAATAATGTGCGCACTAAGGACCTGGGCGAGGTCGGCAACGACATCTCTCAGCTGGTGGTAGAGCTAAAAGGATTTGACATCGACGAGGAGGAAAAGAAGGGCTTTTTCGGCCGCTTTAAGAATACAGGAAACAAGATCGTGGCTATGAAAGCCAGGTATGAC
>CATJRT010000177.1 GCA_949742895.1 uncultured Eubacteriales bacterium
AGGACGCCGGGAGAGTCATGGCACAGCTCGTCACTGAGATGCAGACCGGAACGCTGGACAACCGGCGCGTCGAGCATCTCATGGCAGAGCTGGCACAGCGTCTGCACGGGCGCTCCGGCAAAAAACAGTACGGCTACCTGCCGCCAGCGCTGAAATCGCTGGTGGACGAGATCGTCACCGAGCTGGAGAAGGATCCCCGCATCGCCGCCGCCTATGACCTGTGGTACCGGGAGCGGGAAGAAGTGCTGCGCACCTACAAGGACGACCTGCCGCCCCGTGATCCGCTCGTCAGGCAGAAGGAGTTCAAGCGGATCAAAAATATCGTCATCGTGGAAGCTGCGCGGTTGGATGAGACGGCGCAGACCGTCTCGGCTGGTGCGTCAGGTGATACTGGTCAGCCGCGCTATCAACCGGCTGCTCCCTCAACTCCGGCCAAGGCCAAAAGTCCGCCGCCCAGTCTGGTGTTCAACTCTGCCGCCTCACTCCTGAGCCACATGGGGCGCATCTTTCAGGAGCAGCGTCCGCAGCCTGCGGCAGGGATGCGGGTGGCGGTGGACAGCAAGCTCAGGCGGAAGATCCGGGAAAAGAAAATCGCCATGGGGCACAAGCCGGACGATCACGAGGAGCAGGTTATGAACTGACGTCGATTACACCGCAGAAATTATATAACAAATTTTGTAAAGCACAGGAGGTATCAAAATGCCCTACATCCATTTCACAGAAGAACAAAAGCGTCAGGCCAATGCGGTTGATCTGGCGGAATTCCTCCGCTTCAAGGGGGAGCCGCTCGTCCGCTCCGGGCGGGAGTTGCGCATGGAACGCAACCACAGCGTCACCGTCCGGGGCAGCGAGTGGTACGACCATGCCGCAGAAAAAGGCGGCGGGCCGGTGTCTTTCCTCAAGGAGTTCTACGGCATGGACTACCAGCAGGCGGTGCTTGCCTTGCTGGATCAGGACATTGGCCAGCTCCGCTTCCAGGCGGACACGCCCCGTGAAAAAGTGAAAAAAGAGTTTGCCCTGCCGCCCGCCAACGAGAACAACCGGCGGGCGTTCGCATACCTGCTCAAGCACCGCCGCCTGGACCGCGACGTCCTTACCGCCTTTGTCCGAATGGGGCTCATCTATGAGGATCAGAAATACCACAACGCTGTGTTCGTTGGCATGGACAAAACCGGCGAAGCCCATCACGCCCACAAGCGCAGCACCAACAGCCAGGGCAAGGCTTTCCGTATGACTGTGGAGGGCAGTGACTTCCGCTATGCCTTCAACTGGCCTGGCTCCAGCGGGCATCTGCTGGTGTTCGAAGCGCCCATTGATATGCTCTCGTTTATTTCCATGTACCATGACAGCGAGTGGGCCAGGCACAGCTATGTGGCCCTGTGCGGCACATCTTCCCGGCCCCTGCTGGGGATGCTGGAGCGCTGCCCGGACATCGAAACCGTCCACCTCGCCCTGGACAACGACAAGGCCGGACAGCTTGCTACCCGACGGCTGGCAAACGTGGTGCGGGAAAAGGGGCTGGCAGCAGATGCACGGGTGCCGGTAAACAAGGATTGGAACGAGGATCTGTGCGCAGATTTTCTACAACAGCAGGAGGTTCAGCATGAACAGAGCGTATCGTGATCACTGCCGCCGACGCGGGGCGGAGATGCTCCATCGAAAGCCCCCCAACTTCGCCCCTACCCTCAGCGCCGAGGAGCTGGCGGAGGTCTACCGAACAGCCCAAAGCACCGACCTGGATATCCTGCGGGACACTGCTGTGCAGATGTTCCCGGAGCGGTTCCAGGAGCAGCCGCCCCAGCTCTATGCCCACGCTGGCGGTGCCACCGCCTTCCGGCACCACGGCGTTGTAACCAGGCCGGAGCAGACCATTGGGGCTGTCCCGTTCAACCAGATCGGCATCATGGCCGATGGCATAGCGTACCCGTACTGAGGTGAGCGCCTATGCCGCAGCAATTCATTGTTTTGATCTTTGCCGCAATGGCCCTGCTGGTCATTGGCGGTATTTCTTTTGCCTCTAAGCAGGGGTCGCTGGACAGCATCAAGGCCAAACCAGCGGGCGACGGCCAGCACGGCACCGCCCGCTGGGCCACGCCGAAGGAAATCGGCAAGACCTTTTCCCACATCCCCTTCAAGCCTGCGGAATGGCGGCAGGGCAGGGAGCTGCCCCAAGTGCAGGGGCTGGTGATGGGATCGCTGGGCAAAAAGGGCAAGGTCACCGCGCTGGTGGACAGCGACGACATCCACTGCCTCATGATCGGCGCGGCTGGCGTGGGCAAGACGGCGTTTTTTCTGTACCCAAATCTGGAATACGCCTGCGCCTGCGGCATGAGCTTCCTGGCGCTGGACACCAAGGGGGATTTGGCCCGGAATTATGGTGCCATCGCCCAGAAATACTATGGCTACCAGGTGTCCATCATCGACCTGCGCAACCCCACCCGTTCGGACGGTTTTAATTTTCTGACGCTGACCAACACCTATATGGATCAGGCTGTGGAGCACCCAGACGATCTGGCGGCGCGGGCCAAGGCGGAGAAGTACGCCAAGATCCTCGCCAAGACCATCATCAGCCCGGACGGGGAGGGAAACTATGGGCAGAATTCGTTTTTTTACGATTCCGCCGAGGGCTTGCTCACCGCTGTGATCCTCCTGTTAGCGGAGTTCCTGCCGCCCAAAGAAATTGACGGCGCCCTCCGGGAGCGCCGCCACATCGTGTCGGTGTTCAAGCTGGTGCAGGATCTGCTGGAACCGTCCGGAGCCAAGGGCAAAAGCTGTTTCCAGGTGCTGATGAGCCGTCTGCCGCCTGAGCACAAAGCCAGGTGGTTCGCCGGAGCAGCCCTGAACACTTCGGAACAGGCCATGGCATCGGTGCTGTCCACAGTGCTGTCCCGGCTGAACGCCTTTCTGGATACGGAGCTGGAGCAGACGATCTGCTTCGACAGCCCGCTGGACGCTGAGAGCTTTGCCAGCAATAAGTCCGCCA
>CATJRT010000178.1 GCA_949742895.1 uncultured Eubacteriales bacterium
GGGATGTTCGTCTACCAGGCCGCCAAGCTGCGGCAGGCGGGCAAGTCCATCGAGGAGATGCGGGACTGGGCGGAGCAGAACAGGCTGAACCAGTGCCACTGGTTCACCGTCAACGACGTGTTTTTCCTGAAAAAGGGCGGGCGGGTGTCTGCCGCCACCGCCGTGGTGGGCACCATGCTCCAGATCCAGCCCGCCCTGCACGTGGACAACGACGGCCATCTCATCAAGGTGGATACCGCCCGGGGCCGCAAGGCGTCGCTGAACGCCCTGGTGGACAAGGTGGGCGAGCTGGCAGAGGACCCCGCGTCCCAGACCATGTTTATCAGCAACAGCGACTGTCTGGCTGACGCCCAATACGTAGCGGATCAGATCAAAGCGCGCTATGGCACCAAGGAGATCATCATCAACTCTATTGGCCCCGTCATCGGCGCCCACACCGGGCCTGGGTGCGTGGCTCTGTTCTTCACCGGCAAGCACCGCTGAGCTCCTCCGCACCGCTTTGGCGCAGCGCGGTCATCGGAATTTACCGGAAAACAGCTATGAAGATCATCAATACCTACCCCGCTTTATTGGCTGCATATGAAGGAACTGTCTTTCGTTTGGAAAAGTGGAGAGCTTATATCGACTCCGTACTTCCCGATATCTCCCCGCTGCTCATTTCAGACGTGGAGGAATGTCTGCGCACAGGCAAATTTACATGGGAAAACGACTATTTGCCTGTGCTGAACGCTGTGGTGCGCAATAATGTTCTGCAGGAGAAGGCCCATAATTCTTTTTGCAGCGTAACGGAGGATTTGGAGCGAACGATATACGACCGGTTTGGCAAAAGCCTTGATGTCGATATCATTTTCTATCTTGGGCTCTGCAATGGCGCGGGATGGGTCACTCAGTATCGCGGGCGGAACGCTGTTTTGCTCGGCATAGAAAAGATCATGGAGCTGAACTGGTGCGGAACAGACGATATGCGCGGGCTGATCTATCATGAGCTCGGGCACGCATATCAGGGTCAATATGGTATCCTTAAACGGCCCTTCCGCGATCATAAAGACCGTTTTCTTTGGCAACTGTTTACAGAAGGAATCGCCATGTATTTTGAACAGGCATTGGTTGAGGACTTAAACTATTACCATCAAGACAAAAATGGTTGGAAAAAGTGGTGCGACGACCATCTGGAGGAGATGAAAGCAGATTTTGACCGTGATCTGAAAACCATGACGCCTGCCAGCCAACGCTATTTTGGCGATTGGGTCGTATATAACGGCCACAGCGACGTTGGGTATTATCTTGGCTGTCGATTTGTGCATCACATTCTTTCCGTATACCCATTCGACGAAATGATCTGTTTTGACATTGATGAAGTGTCGCGGCTATATAAACAGTTCATTCAATAATTCAAATCATTTTCGCACAGCCACCAAACCGTCCTCTTTTCAAAATATGAAAAGAGGACGGTTTTATTTTCCGAAAATTCTTTGCGTCCCCCTATTGACAAAGCAGTCCACACTGTCTATACTGTATATATCGTATATGTACGATATTTCGGGACCGCTGACGAGCGGCCCCCTGCGAGGTGGAGCATGGACATTATCATCAGCAACTCATCCGGCGTACCCATTTACGAGCAGATCGTCCGGCAGTTCAAGGGGCTGATCCTGTCTGGGGCGCTGGCGGAGGGCGAGGCCCTGCCCTCCATGCGCCTGCTGGCCCGGGACCTGCGCATCTCCGTCATCACCACCAAACGGGCCTACGAGGAGCTGGAGCGGGACGGTTTCCTCACCACCGTCCCCGGCAAGGGCTGCTTCGTGGCCGCCCAAAACCGGGAAACCCGGCGGGAGGCCGTGCTGTGCCAGGTCGAGGAGCATCTGTCCCAGGCGGTGGAC
>CATJRT010000179.1 GCA_949742895.1 uncultured Eubacteriales bacterium
ACCAAATAGGTGCCCGGCTCCAGCCCGGAGAGGAAAATCTCGCCGTCGCTGTTCGTGGTGTACTGGCCGATAAGCTTGGCATCCCGGTAGACCTCAAAGGTCACGTTAGCCAGGGGCTTCTTTGTCTGCTGATCATATTTGAAAATGCGCAGGTCGGGCTGGCGCACATTCACGATTTCAACGGTGGTGGTCTTATTGGCCTCCAGCAGCACTGTCCGGGGGATGGGGTCTGCCACATATCCGGCAGCGGGCGCGACCTCCGTCACGACATACGCGCCGGGGGTCAAACCGTCCAGCACGATGAGGCCGTCCTTGTCGGTGCGGTGCTGGGCGGAGTAGCCGCCGTCCACCTGTTCTACCTTAAATGTAACCCCTTCGATGGGCTTGCCGGACTCATAGTCCGTCTTGACCAGCCGCAGGCCGGGCTTGGTACTGTTCACAAAGTCAACCACAATATCTTTGCCCTGGCTTGCATCGATCCACACGGTCTTGCGGTTGTTGGTGTCGAGAATATAGGGGGAGGGTGCCTTGGTTTCCTCGATTTCGTAACACCCGGAGGCCATTTCGGACAGCACAACCTTGCCGTCCGCGCCAGTGACCACGTCGTTTTCGTAAGCCAAATTCACGCCGTGAATGTGGAAGGACGTGTTGGCAACAGGCTTGCCGGACTCCACGTCCCGCTTCTGGATCGTCAGGCTGCGCTTGTGGTGGTTCACCTTCTCGACGGTGATGGTCTGCTCACCCTGGAGATCCTCGGCGTTAACGTGGACACCGACCGGGGTGTGGTCGCAGTCAAAACCGGCAGGAGCGGAGACCTCGCGGAACTCATAATATCCTTCGGAAACATTGGACACGGTGATGGTACCGTCGGTCTTGGTCTCCTCGGTGCCGATGACCTTGCCGTCCCGCAGAACAACGAACACAGCGCCCGCGAGAGGTTTCCCAGCCTCATCCACCTTCTTGAGCTGGACTTTCACCTTGGAGCTGTTCTCGAAAATGAGGGAGATGTCATGCTCACCGTCCCAGGTGAATGCCTGCTTGACCTTGGACACGTCCGAGCTGAGGATGTAGCCCTCGGGCGGGGTAATCTCCTGGGCGATGTAGCTCCCAGTGGGCAGCTTGGAGAAGTCCAAGTCCTCTTTGGAAATATAGCCGCCGTCGCCGGTGGTGTAGGTGGAGGTAAAGCTGCCGCCGTCATCCAGCTTCACGCTGGTGAGCTTGATGACCGCACCGGGGATGCCCACGGAGGGGTTATCGGCATCCACCTTGCGGATGGAGCCGTCGCCCTCCTTCACGATCTCCGGCTCATTGTAAAAGGTAAAGACGCTCCCAGCGGCATCGTTGGGCAGAACGGTCACAACCTGGGAGGCGTTCTGGATGGTGTGGCCCGCCGGCGCGGACATCTCGGTAATCCGGTACTGGCCCGCAGTGATGCCGTCCGCATCCTGGGTCAAGCTGATAATGCCGTCCGCGCCGGTGGTCTTGGTTGCGGAGAAATCGTTGTTGATCCCCTCAATCTTGAAGCTGGCTCCGGCCAAGGGCTGGTTCGTGCCCGCCTCCAGCTTCTTGATGGTCATGGAGACCTTGGGCTGCTCTACAGGCGGGGGCGGCGTCTCCTCCACGATAGGCACCGCCACCAGGAGTTTCTGCATGGGGGTACCCGCCTGACCCGCGATCATCCAGGGCTGGGACTTGTCCCAATCGTAGATCCAGAGTCGGTATTTCATGAAATACTGGGGGAAATTCCAGACGAGGTTCATGGACTCCTTGGCGATATCCAGGGAAGTCTTACCGGTGGCGCCGTTGTCCGCGCTGTCGATGATGGTGTTGACGGTCAGGGAGTTCCAGTCCGTGATCCAGGTCGCCCAGCCGTACACATCGTGGTACATCTTATAGGCGGCCAGAAATTCCTCGGCCAACTGGTTCAGAAAACCGTCACGGTCCACATTATAATCAATGAGGACGTTGTGTTCGTAGAGCCAGCTCATGGCCTGCGCGACCATGAACCAGAGATTGCTCCAGGGTTCGTTCCAGGCCCCCATGCCGATGGCTTTGCCCTCATCCGTATAGGTCCCGTTGGTGCAGGAGTAGACGAAGGTGAGCACCGACACCAGCGAGGGGTGGGTGACCTCGGCCTCGAAGTTCCACTTCTGGCCGTTGGCGGCGTTGCCCAGGGTGCCCAGCTGGTAGGCACACAGGGCGCGGCCCGAGCCGTAGCCGGGGATGTTCACCTGCTCGTTGAACACGTAGGGCAGGCCCACGCTGTTGATGGCGCTGCTGGCGGCACGGTAGCGGACGTATTTGCCGTTGATGGTGACGTAGGCAGAAGAGATCTGCGTGATGCTGGCCGGGGGAGTGGCGTCGGCGGCGAAGGCGTTCAGGGGCAGGATGCCCAAGACGCACACCAGCGCCAGGAAGAGGGCCAGACTGCGTTTGAAAATATGATTCTTCAAAATGATACCTCCAAAAAGTTTGGGCCAGACCGCTTTTTGCAGCCTGACCCGAAGTTTTTTGCTTGTATGGTTCTATAATCAGTTTGGATACCTTGTGTAGAGCACGTAGGTCGGTTGGTCCTCCAGCCACCAGCGGAAGTATTGCGCCCCCCAGTAGACCTTCTGGTTAGTGCCGCTCTCGGTGGTCAGGATGTAATCCTCGGTCCGTTCCAGGACGATGACCCCGTGGTTGAGTCCGCCGCCGCGCATCTCTACCAGGTCGCCGGGACGGATCTGCTCCCAGCTTGGCCGGTCCACCTTTCGCCAGGGCAGATTTCCGAAAGCGGCGTCGCTGCACAGGATAGCCCACCCGGCGCAGTTCTTGTTGGTGGGACCGTAAGGCGGGTTGCTGGTGGAGGTGTAGGGCGAGGGATAGACGGCTCCGTGGGGATAGCGCACCTTCAGCGCGTCCAGTGCCGCTTTGACCGATTCCTCGGTGACAGTTCCGGGAGCGGTTGTGATCTGCACGGGCTGGGACGCTGCTTCCTGGTAGGGCGCATCGGAGTCGATGTAGACGCTGTTGGTAGCGGCGTCGTAAGTCACACCGAAGCCCACCGCTTTGCCAATGTCCCGGAGCTTGACGTAATTGTTGCCGTTAATGGCGTAGGCGGTCATGGATACCCGCGCCCCATCCACATAGATGGGCTGGCTGCTGGGCGTGGCGGTGAGGGCGGTAACGCCCGCCTGCGCGGCGGGGAGGAGGGCGAGCCCGGTAAGGACGCCAAGGCCCATCATGGTAATTTCTCTTTTTCTGCTCATAATTCTAACCCCTTTCGGTTTTTTGGTAAGCACAACAATACCGAACAAGCAATCGAAAGTCCAGAACTTTTGAAGAACAATGCGGAGAAAAACCGGGGCCGAAACGAAGCAAGTTACACAATTTCAACTGCTTTCACGCACCAGCGGCAGGCGGGCTGGCCCTCCACACAGGTATAGAGTGTGATCTGATTGTGCGCTGTGGCGGTCAGGCCGGAGGTGTCGGTGGACAGCACCTTGGAGACGCTGGACACGGCGTAATTCCGGGTGCCCAGGGCCGTGGTGAGGGTAATGACCGCGCCGTTTTTCAGGGTGTGTAGCTTGCCAAAGTCATTGCGGACACCACGGTTGTGACCGGCCACCGCAACGTTGCCGTTCCAGATGCTGGTGCCGGTGAAGTGCCCTGCGCCCTTGCTCATCGCGGCGATGGTGGTGCCCTCATATATCCCCACCGTCAGGCCGATGGAGGGGATCTGGATGGTGCCCAGGCTGCCGTTGGAGAAGTAGAAATCGCGGGTCACTTGGGTGAAGGTCGTGGTCTGCTGGATGGTCGTGCTGCCGGTGTTCACCGTGGGGTAGGCAACCGTGCCGCCACTGGTCCCACCAATCACAGCAACGCTACCGGAACCGACTGCGGTGCTGGGCATCAGCGATTCGCCGGAGTACGGCTCATAGCTTGTAGGCGTCCCGAAGCCGGGGGCGATCAGGGCAGTGTTTTTGCTCTTGTCCACGTTGGGGTTTTCCCACTCATAGATGGTGGCGTCGCTGGTGGACTCTCCGAAAAGATAGTCCTGCGGGGCGTCGATACGGTACTCCAAAGCATTGGCGGGGGTTACCAGAAGTGCCGCCAAACAGGCCGAAACGGTCATCAAAGCAAATCTTTTCATTCAGCATCCTCCTCATTTTCGTTCCGGCGCTTCAAGAACAGCGCCACGCCCACGCCGCCGCCGATGAGCGCCACCGCGCCCAGGGGCACCAGCAGGTAGGCCCAGTTGAAGGGTACGGAGGCGGCGGGTTCCCTGGTTGCGGGGTCCTCGGACGGCTCCGGCTCCTGGGGTTTGAGCGGCGTGCCCTCGAAAATTGCCACATACCGGGTCTTGTTGAGGTTGATACGGCTGACCTCGCCGGTATAGTCCGCCGTGACAGTGTAGCCCTTGACGTAGCTACTGGTGGCTGAGCCGGTGTAGGTGGCGACGGCGGTAAAGTACCCGTCCGCCTGGGCCTGCCAGTCGATGGCCTGGAGCGTGAGGGCGCTGTCGCTGTCGTTGATGGATTTGGGGATATACTGGGTATCCTGGTTGGCGAGGCTAGGATAGGTGCGGGTGGCGGTGAGGTTTTTGGTCGCGCTGCCGTAGCCCGCCACGTCCACCTTCACGGTATCCAATTGCAGAGAAAGAGTGCCCGAGAGGCCGTCATCGGTAACAAAATCTTTCGTCTGGGGGAGCAGAGCCAGCACCGAGGCCATGTCCTTGTTTTTGCTGGCGACGGACACCGTCTCGGTGTGCTCTCGGCTCTCGTTGGCGGGCAGCTCCTGCTTCAGCAGGTCGGTGAGGGTGTAGTGATAGCCGTCCTGCTCAAAGTCGGAGCGGGGAATACCGCCAGGATCGTCCTCCGGACCCAGATCGTACATCTTCCTGATCTCGGTGCCATCTTCACTTCTGGTGACGGCGGTGGGGTAGCTGGGGTAGCGGGTGAAGCTCGTTCCCTCCGCCGCAGATGCGGATGAAGAGAACACCGTGGTCAGTGCCAGCACAAGGGCGCAAACGCCGGCCAGTTTTCTGTGGTTCATGTTGGATTCCTCCGATTTGATTGTATTTGTTTCAGCCTGTAAAGCAGGCAAAAACAGCGAGAAGTGGGCTATTGCATGGTCATACCATCCAAAGAGGGGCCGTCCTGCTCCTGCCGGGGGCCGCGCAGTTCCTCCAGCTTTTCCATGGCCCAGTCGGGCAGGAACTTCTCGTTCAGGACGCCGAGGAAGTCAGCCCGGTTCCAGCGGGTCTTCTCCCCGTCGCTCAGGCAGGTGGCATAGACCGCCTGCCCGCGGGAATCGGGCGAACAGCCAAAGCCGCCCTCAGCCAGCCAGAGTTGATCGTGGGCGTCCCAGCAAGCCTCCCGCAGTGTGTCAGGGCTCATCACCAGCACTTTCCCGGTGAAGTCCTGCTTGTTCCGGTCGCCGGCGCAGTGTTCCGGGCCGAACAGGTTCAGCGCCTGGTATGCCTCCCGAGCCTGTCCGATAAACGACTCCAGCAGTCCGGCGGCGGTGTCCGCCGCAAAATAGCGGTTGTACCTGCCGTCCGACGGGACGAAGGTTTTCTGTCCCCACTGTCGGACCTCGCCGCTGATCAGGTGGGGGCTGCCCATTTCCTTCAGCGAGTTGGCAAGGACAAAGGTTGTCCGCTTAAAGCCAAACCGTTCCAGCACCGATTGGGCGCAGCCCTCCGTAATCGTCTCGCTTTCCTCGTCGAAATGATCCCGGATGGCCTGCTCAATGGCCCGTGCGCAGTCCACATTCAAGTGGAAGCTGTCATCATACTGCTGGGTTTCGCCCAGGCGGCGGGCATCGGCCAGAGAATAGGGGTATAGGTAGGGAAAATCACGCGGCATAGGCGGTTTTCCCCTTGCGGCGGCGCCGCAGCCAACCCAGACCCATGGCAGCACTCAAGGCCAACAGCGGCACGGCCAGCAGAAAATTATGCTTTTTGTGGTTCATTTTCAGGGTCTCCTTTTACATTGTCATGTCCTGCGTGGGTTCCTCCCCCGGCTCCGGGCCGTACTCACGCAGGCTCCACAGCGCGTGCTCGAAGTCGTCGCTGTAGTCCACGTGCTGCTCGTCCATCCACTGCTCCCGCATGGTCTCCAGCGGGTCATCGAACCGCAGAAGATGCTCCAACAGCTCTGCCGGGTAGATGCCGGGGCTGCTGGTCAGCTGGTCGTAGCAGAAATTCGCGGCGGCGATCTCATCCGCCAGACTGATGAGCGCACTGGGCGTAAATTTCAGCAGCCTTTCCACGTAGGACTCCCAGCAGGCAGTCACCTTCTCCGCCAGTTTCGCGTGGAGCTCCTTCTCATCCACTTCTATCACCCCCTTTCAGGGTCCGCCGCGCCCTGGTGCAGCGTTCCAGCAGCATAAATTCCCAGGGCGTCACGTCCAGGGAGCAAAACCGCCCGTCCTCCGTCCGGCTGTGGACGTTGAGCCGAAGCACCAGCGGGTAAGTAGAAGCGCCGCCTTCGTCGGAACGAAAACGGCGCTTAAACTCTGCGGGGGACAAACTTCCCACGCCAACCACCTTGATCCACTGGATGGCTGTCTCAAATTTTCCCGGCTCGGCGGGCCAGAGATACCGGCCACGCAGACCCTTGGGCAACACATTTTTGGTGGGCACCTGCAGCAGACAGCCACGGTAGAGACAGTAGCGGACTCGCAGACAGTCGGCCAGATCCTGCGCGACCCTGATGAGCTTAGGCCGGGCGTCGCCGAAGCCAGCCCGCAGGAAGTCCAGCGCAACCACGTCCTCGCCCTCCTCATCGCCGGGGCTGACGGGGACGCACCGGGCCAGGTCGGCGGAGCGGCCCTCCGCCTGGACACCTAAGACCTTGCGGCTGGTCATGAGCAGGGATTTGTAGGAGCGGATGGCCAGGTAGAGGCGGTCGAAGTGAAGCGGCTCCGCCTCCGTTTGCCGCGCATCCGAAACGAAATAGCGCACATCACCCGCCATACACGACCACCTCCTCGTCCATCAGATCAAAGAGGGCGTCGAAGCAGATGCCCCGATCCTCCAGCACCTCCTCCAACTCCTCGGGGATGTCGCCCCGCTCTTCCGGCTGGCAGAACAGGCACTCGGCGTCACAGCCGTCGCACTCGCCGCAGGCGGCGGTCAGCTTCTCGATGAGGCCGGCGGCGGTTTTGCTCAGGGCGTCCGCCGTCTTGAGCAGGTCTGCGACGGTCATGTGCTGTTTGAACAGCATGATCACGCCATTTTCCACCCGCAGCTCCAGAAGGCCCTCGGCCAGGTTGCTCATGTTCAGCGCGGCGTTGGTAACCAGGACGCCTTTTCCGGTATTTTCTTTGGTGAATTTCATATAGATTCCTCCATGTAATCTTGGCAGACTTCTTCGTCTGCCGGTTTTGAAATTGTGGTTTCCTTCGGTTCGTGGATCAGTTCGTACCACCCCTCCGGCTCCTCCGGTACAGGCTCCGCGAACAGGCTGAACTGGTCGCTAGGCCGCTTCGCCTTGGGCTGGGGGCGGTAGTTCGTCATCACGACTTCCTCATATTCACTCCCGGCCTCCATGGACATACTATTGGGCCGTTTTGTGTGGAAAATGAAAAAATCCTGGTATAAATCCAGGATAAACGGGCAGTAATTGTAGGACACCATGACCTTGCCCTGACACTGAATCAAGCGGTCATGGAGGCGGACGTGGTCCGGCTTGGGGAAAGCTACCTCATAGCACTCCGCATCGTAGTAGGGCGGGTCGCAGTAGAAGAAGGTGTCCTCCCGGTCGTACTGGCGGATCAGGTTTTCGAAGTCCTTATTCTCCACCACCACATCCTTGAGCCGCCGAGAGCACTCCCAGATCTGATAGAAAAATCTCCGGATGTCGCAGGGACGGCCCGCAAAGGCGTTACCGACCCCGCTGAAACTCTCCCGAATGGTCTTGTAGTAAGCTGCCGCCCGCTTTACGTCGGCGCGCTCGGCCCGCTCCAACAGGAGGGCGCGGATTGCAGCGGCATCCACCGGTTCCAGGTACCGCTCCGTCAGTTCAAGATTTTCTGCCAGATAGCTGTCCGTAAATTCC
>CATJRT010000180.1 GCA_949742895.1 uncultured Eubacteriales bacterium
CGCATTCTCTTCCTTGTGGACCGCACGGCCTTGGGGGAGCAGGCCCAGGATGTGTTTAAGGAGGTCAAGCTGGCTGAGCTGATGACCTTGGACGAGCTGTACAACATCAAGGGCTTGCAGGACAAGACGGTGGACCGGGAGACCCGCGTCCAGATCGCCACGGTACAGGGGATGGTCAAGCGCCTTCTGTACAACGATGGGGAGACCATGCCCGCCGTCACCGACTACGACCTCATTATTGTGGACGAGGCCCACCGGGGTTATCTTCTGGACCGGGAGATGGGGGATACCGAGATACTCTACCAGGATCAGCGGGACTATCAGAGCAAGTACCGGGCGGTGATTGAATATTTCGATGCGGTAAAAATTGCGCTGACAGCCACTCCCGCCCTCCAGACCACAGAGATTTTTGGTCAGCCGGTGTTCAAATACACCTATCGCGAGGCCGTGATCGAGGGATTTCTGGTGGACCACGACGCCCCCCACAATCTTCACACCAGGCTGCGGGACGAGGGCATCCACTACAGTGCAGGGGACGTTTTGACCATTCTGGACCCGCTGACAGGGGAGATCACCAACAGCGAGGAGCTGGAGGACGAGCTGGACTTTGAAATTGAGGATTTTAACCGGAAAATCGTCAATGAGAATTTCAACCGCACCGTTTTGGAGGAGATCGCCAGGGATATCGACCCGGAAAACGTGGAGGAGTACGGAAAGACGCTAATCTACGCGGTCAACGACGCCCACGCCGACATGATTGTAGACATTTTGAAAAATATCTACTCCGAGCTGGATGTGGACAACGACGCAGTGATGAAAATTACCGGAAGCGTGGGTGGGGGGGACCCTAAAAAGGTCCAGGAAGCCATTAAACGGTTTAAAAATGAGCGCTATCCCAGCATTGCCGTCACCGTCGATCTTCTTACCACCGGAATTGACGTGCCGGAAATCACCACGCTGGTTTTCATGCGGCGGGTGAAATCCCGGATTCTCTTCGAGCAGATGCTGGGCCGGGCCACCCGCCTCTGTCCCAGGATACACAAGACCCATTTTGAGATATACGATCCGGTTGGGGTGTACGAGGCGCTGGACCCGGTGAGCACAATGAAGCCGGTAACGGTCAACCCCGCCATCACCTACACCCAGCTGCTGGACGGCTTGGAGGAGATGGAAGACCCGGGGCATATCCAAAACCAGGTCAACCAGATTGCCGCCAAACTGCAACGGCAGAAGCGTAAGCTGAGCGGCCAGGCTCTGGAGCACTTCATCAGCATGACCGGCGGACAGGACCCGTCCCAGTTTGTCGCGGACCTGCTCCAAAAATCTCCGGAGGAGGCCAGAGCCCGCCTGCTGGACCACCGGGCGCTGCTCGACCTGCTCCAGGGGGAGCGGACAGGGGGGAGGCCGGTGGTCATCTCCGACGCGGAGGACGAGCTGGTCAGCCACACCCGTGGGTATGGCGGCGGGAGCCGGCCGGAGGACTATCTGGATGCCTTCTCAGAGTATGTGCGGGTCAATATGAACGAGATGGCCGCCCTGCACATCATTTGCACCCGGCCCAGGGAGCTGACGCGGGAGAGCCTGAAAAGCCTGCGACTGGCGCTGGACCGGGAGGGCTTTACCGTTCAGCAGCTCAATACCGCAATCTCTGAGCTGACGAATGAGGCGATTGCCGCCGATATCATCAGCCTTATACGCCGCTATGCCATCGGCGCGGAGCTCATCAGCCACGAGGCCCGCGTCCGCCGGGCGGTGGACAAGCTGAAAAAGGCCCACAGGTTTTCCGGGCAGGAGCTGAGCTGGCTGTCCCGGATGGAAAAATACCTGATGGAGGAGTCCGTCCTCAATGTGGCCGTCTTTGACGAGGACGGCCGGTTCAAGGGCGCCGGGGGCTTTGCAAAGATCAACAAGGTGTTCCAGAATCAGCTGGAGCATGTTGTGCTGGAGCTGAACGAATATCTGTACGATGACGGAGGAAGAATCGCATGACCACTCAGGAAATTGTCGCCAAGCTGTGGAACCTGTGCAATGTGCTGCGGGACGACGGTATCACCTACCACCAGTATGTCACCGAGTTGACTTACATCCTGTTTTTGAAGATGGCTAAGGAGACCGGGACGGAGGAGCAGATTCCAGAAGCATTCCGCTGGGATCAGCTGACTGGCAAAAGCGGCCTGGAGCTGAAAAAGTTTTACAAAGACCTGCTGTCTCACCTGGGAGAGAATGGGGCGGGCCGCGTCCGGGAGATTTACCAGGGGGCGGCCACCAATGTGGAGGAACCCAAAAATCTGGAGAAAATTATTGCCACCATCGACGATCTGGACTGGTACTCCGCCCGGGAGGAGGGGCTGGGCAACCTCTACGAGGGCCTGCTGGAGAAAAACGCCAACGAGAAGAAGTCCGGGGCGGGCCAGTACTTCACGCCCCGGGTGCTCATCGACGTGATGACCCGGCTGATGAAGCCCCAGCCCGGTGAGCGGTGCAACGACCCCGCTTGCGGCACATTTGGCTTTATGATCGCCGCCCACCGCTATGTGATGGAGCAAAACGATGACCTTTTCGATCTGGACGCAGACACCGCAGAGTTTGAAAGGAGAGATGCCTTTACAGGCTGCGAGCTGGTTCACGACGCCCACCGGCTGGCGCTGATGAATGCCATGCTCCACAATATGGGTGGCCAGATCCTGCTGGGGGACACCTTGTCTAACTTCGGAAAGCAGATGTCCGGCTTTGACCTGGTGCTGACCAACCCGCCCTTCGGTACGAAGAAGGGCGGCGAGCGGGCCACACGGGATGACTTTACCTACGCCACCAGCAACAAGCAGTTGAATTTTCTCCAGCACATATACCGCAGCCTGCAGACCACCGGCAAGGCCAGGGCCGCCGTGGTGCTGCCGGACAACGTGCTCTTCGCTGACGGAGACGGCGAGAAAATCCGGGTGGACCTGATGGATAAATGTAACCTGCACACCGTTCTGCGCCTGCCTACCGGGATTTTCTACGCGCAGGGCGTTAAAACCAACGTGCTATTCTTCACCCGGGGCCGGACTGACAAGGACAACACAAAAGAGGTCTGGTTCTATGACCTGCGGACCAATATGCCTTCCTTTGGCAAGACCACCCCCCTGAAGCCGGAGCACTTCGCCGGGTTTGAGGCGGCCTTTGAGGCGGAGGACCGCCGGGCTGTCCAGGATGAGCGGTGGAGCGTGTTCAGCCGGGAGGAGATCGCCGCCAAGGGCAACAGCCTGGACCTGGGGCTGATTCGGGACGACTCCGTCCTGGATTACAGCGACCTGCCCGACCCGGCAGACTGTGCGGAGGAGGCCGCCGCCCAGCTGGAAGAGGCGGTGGACCTGCTCAACAGTGTGGTCCGGGAGCTGCGTACGCTGATGGAGGCGGAGTGATGGCAAAGGAAATTAAATTGCCAGAAAAAACAGTTGTTCCCAGCAACTGGTCTTGGACCGAAATGGGAAAATTGGTACAAACAAAGACCGGATATCCCTTTGATTCAAAGCGGTTTTCTGATGGAAGGAAGGGAGGCAGGCCGCTGGTTCGGATTCGTGATGTGCTGCGGGGAAACACAGAGACATTTACAGATGAGGTTTGTTCAGAGGAGTATACAGTTCATTTTGGAGATATCCTGATTGGTATGGACGGCGATTTTAATACAGCAAAGTGGCGCAGTGGAGATTCCCTGCTTAATCAACGGGTCTGCCGTATTAAATCAGCCGGTGGCCTGTTGCTGAATGATTTTCTTTATTACTATCTGCCCATCCCATTGAAGCGGATCAATGAAATAACGCCCAGCGTTACGGTCAAGCATTTGTCCACAAAAACGCTGGATAATCTTCCGCTTCCCCTCCCTCCAATTCAAGAACAACATCGCATTGTCGCCCGCATAGAAAGCCTGTTTGCCAAGCTGGACGAGGCAAAAGAGAAGCTGCAAGCTGTAGTAGACGGCTATGAAATCCGCAGAGCAGCGATTCTCCACAGGGCGTTTGCGGGAGAGCTGACGGCGAAGTGGAGAAAAGAACATGGCGTGGGGATGGAGAGCTGGAAGTATCTGAAAATCGGTGATTTTGCAGAGGTCAAGGGTGGGAAAAGGCTGCCAAAGGGCCATAAATTAGTGACGGAAAGAACAATGCATCCCTATTTGCGGATTGTTGATTTTGGAGCATATACGATTGATACATCCGATTTGCGCTATATAACTGACGACACTTTTGAACAAATTAGCAGGTATGTTGTTCGGAAAGGGGACGTCTATCTCTCTATTGTTGGAAGCATTGGAAAAGCTGGAACCATACCGGATGAATTGGATGGAGCGAATTTAACAGAAAACGCAGCTAGAATTATTAGCAAACAGACAGTTCCAGAATTTTTAAGTATGTTTCTATCCTCTCCAATGGCACAAGATGATATTAAAAAACGCATCAGGTCAGCAACGCTTGGGAAATTATCCCTGCTGAATGTAAAAGATATGCAGGTCCCATTGCCCTTGCTTGCAGAACAGATTGAAATTACCCAAATACTTCATAGATTTTTTGCTCTGGAAGATCTGGCCTTTACATCTGCCCAAGCCGCCCTTGCTCAAATCGACCTCATCAAAAAATCCATTCTGGTCCGCGCCTTCCGCGGGGAATTGGGGACAAATGACCCGGAGGAGGTGCGCGCAGAGCTTCCGGCGGTGCAGGGTATCATATAGTGAAAAGAGAGGCCCAAACCGGACCTCTCTTTTTCATGTTCAGCCTCTGGCTCCGTTTCTGGGCTGGACCCTGTCAAAGGCGGGGTTGGTGAGATAGACGTTTCTGGCGTCCATCTTCTCCTTGCACAGCCGCAGACATTCGCCGAACCGCTGGAAGTGAACGATCTCCCGCTCCCGCAGGAAGCGGATCACGTTGTTCACGTCCGGATCATCGGACAGCCGCAAAATGTTATCGTAGGTGAGCCGGGCCTTCTGCTCAGCGGCCAGGTCCTCGGTCAGGTCGGCGATGACGTCGCCGGTGGACTGGATAGACCCGGCGCTCCAGGGGAAGCCGGAGGCGGCGGTGGGGTACACGCCGGTGGTATGGTCCACGAAGTAGGGCGCGAAGGCGGGGTTGGCCCGGACCTCCTCGTCGGGGAGGTTCCGGGGCAGCTGGTGGACGATAGCCGCCACCATCTCCATATGCCCCAGCTCCTCAGTACCTACAAAGGGGTCAAAATGTACCAGTTTAAGACTGAAAAAATCCAGTGGTTTCAAGGGCTTGCCAGTAGGTTACCTTTACACCTTGCCGCCTCAGCGGATACCATTTCGCCGCCTGAGAACAGGGGAGATGAG
>CATJRT010000181.1 GCA_949742895.1 uncultured Eubacteriales bacterium
GACCGGGTCGATACAGGCGATCTTGATGGGGGAGTCGGGGTGCTGGGCCAGGTAGTCGTAGTAGCTCACCTCGGCGTTCAGGGTGGCGTCGATGCGGCCAGAGGTGAGCAGCTCGATGGTCTGGATGAAGTCGTCCACCGGGGTGACGGTGGCGCCGTACTGCCTGCCCACGGCCTCGTAGGTGCTCTGGAGGGTGTTGGCGGTGGTCATACCGTTCAGGTCCTCCATGGCCTGGATGCGCTGGTCGTCCGCCCGGACGATGACCACAGTGCGGTTATAGGCGTAGGGTACGGAGAAGTCATACTTTTCCTTCCGGCTCTCGTCGATGTCTACGCCGTTGACCATGATGTCGTACCGTCCACCCTCCAGTCCGGCCAGGCAGCCGTCCCAGGTGCCCTCCTCGAAGCGGACCTCCACGCCCAGCTTGTCCGCGATGGCCTGGGCTACCTCTACGTCGTAGCCCACCAGCTCGCCGCTCTCGTCGTGGTAGCCCCAAGGGGCCCAGGTGCCTTCCAGGGCCACGGTGAGTTCGCCCTTGTCCTGGATGTCGGCCAGCAGGTCCTTGTCCGCGCCGCAGCCCGACAGGGCCAGCAGGCACACAACGGCGGTAGCAAATACCGCCGCCGCGAAACGCTTGAAATTCACTGTGTTCAAACTCCTTTGCTTGTATTTTCCTCAGTTCTCCACCCGTTGGGTGGGAGAAGGTATCAGGCCTCGTTCCGGTTGGCTTGCAGGAAGGTGCGGGTGCGTGCCTCCCGGGGATGGGCGAACAGCTCCGGAGACGGACCGGACTCCACCACCACGCCGTGCTCCATGAACACCGTCCGGTTAGACACAGTGCGGGCGAAGCCCAGCTCATGGGTGACCACCAGCATGGTCATTCCCTCGACCGCGAGCTGCCGCATGACCGCCAGCACCTCCCCCGTCAGCTCCGGATCCAGGGCGGAGGTGGGTTCGTCGAAGTAGACGATCTCCGGGTCCGCGGCCATGGCACGGGCGATGGCCACCCGCTGCTGCTGTCCGCCGGAGAGCTGGCTGGGGTAATGGTCCGCCCATCCGGTCAGCCCGACCTTGTCAAGGGCGCAGCGGGCGGCCTCGATAGCCTGGGCCTTAGGCACCCTCCGGGCCACGATCAGCCCTTCGGTGACGTTCTCCAGCGCGGTTCTGTTCAAAAACAGGTTGTAGCTCTGGAACACGAAGCCGGTCCGTTTCCGCAGGCGGGCTACGTCCTTTTTTGGGGTA
>CATJRT010000182.1 GCA_949742895.1 uncultured Eubacteriales bacterium
CGACTGGATTTGAACCGGTGACCCCCGGGGTATGAACCGAGTGCTCTAGCCAACTGAGCTACGCCGCCATAAGCCGCCCTGACAGGGGCAAGTGTCAGTATACCTTGTTTTGGCGCAGTTGTCAACCTTTTTTTGCAGATAATCTGTAAAAATCTTAAAGCAGCCCTGGAGGTACGGAAAACCGCCGCTTCAGGGCCGCTATTGGGACAGAATCAGAAGGCAAAATGGTGGTTCCGATAGTATTGCAGAAATTGGAAGCGTTGGACCAGCTCTGCCTGACGCTCGGTGAGGTCTCGGACCATCTGACCGTCCCAGGTAAAATAGACGCCGCTGGCGTGGATAACGGGCAGTTCCTGCCAGCATTCGCGCACTGCCTGCATATAGGCGTCGCCCTGCCAGCCAAGCTGGTCGAACAGCACGTTCATCAGGAAGCATGGAGAGACATCCGGCCCTTGTCCCACCAGGTCTTTGCCCAGCGCCTCCTTGGCTGCGTCGTTGGCCCAAATCAGGTATTTGGTAGACCAGTAGTTGTAGAAGCTGTCCGTGGTGCTGCGGGACAGGTCAATGTCCAGGGCGCTGTACACGGAGCTGCCGTTGCCCAGCCAGGGCTTATGGTCGCCGAACACCACCAGCACCACAGGTTCGTCGCAGTTGCGCAGAGTGCCCACTAACTGGGTCAGGAACCCCTGGGTATTCTTGACGGAGCCGAGGTAGTTGGCCAAAATGGTTCGGTCAGCCTGACTCATGTCATAGTTGGCAATATAGTCGTCCACCTCGCCCCACCAGCAGTCGTCGGTGGCATAGGGGCCGTGGCCCTGGTAGGATACGGAGAAGGAGAACAGAGGTTCGTCGCTTTTGAGCTGCTCCAGGATGGAGTAGGCCAGTTCCGGGAAGAAGGTATAGTCCCAAGCGGTGCTGCTGCCGCCAGTGAGGGTGCTGTAGTGGTCCTCGGAGAAGCGGTAGCGGTCGAAACCCAGATAGGCATTGATGTTCTGGCGGTTGTAAAACCAGTTGTTGCAGGGGTGGTCGCCGGAGGTCTGATAGCCCTGGCTCTTCAGATACCAGACATAGGACGAAGTGTTTCCCCGATAATTGATGTCGTTGGGAGCCATACCGGTGAGAAAGGCCCGCTCCGTGTCCACAGTGCCCCCTGCAAAGATGTTAGTGAGCAGGTGGCCGGTATAGCTCTCGGCCTCCAGGGCGTGATATTGGGCGTATACGTCCTGCTGGAACTCGATCTGCTCAAATTCGGAAAAGTCGGCGAAGGCTTCCAGCATGATCCCCACCACGTTTACCTTTTGATCCTCGGGGATGTCCGCGTCCTTATAGGGGGCCAGCAGCGCGGCGGCCTCACGGTCCGAATAGCCCTCCGGCGGGTTGGGCAGGGCGTCCTTGATGCTGTGCAGGAAGGGGTAGAGCAGGCCACGGGAGATATACTGCTGGGTGGATGACCACTGATTGATGTGGGCGGTGTTGGTGTTTTTGTTGTAGATATCGTCGCTGGCGTACACCGGAATGAGAGCTGCGGAAATCACCAGAGCAGCGGCGGAGACCCCGGCCCGGAAGGGCGGGCGCGGCCTGCCCTTGGCGAAGAAAAACAGTAGCGCCACACTGACGGCGGCGCACAGCAGCGCCGCCGCCAGCCGCCGGGAAAGGAAGAGCTGGTACTGGCCGGCCATTTTGCCCGCTTCCCCCAGGATGAGCAGGTCAGAGGCCAGGACCGGATCGTCCCGGAAGGTCAGCTTATAGTAGTTGCCGAAGGCCAGGCCCAGCACGGGCAGGGCGGCGATCAGGTATGCCAGCCATGCCCGTCCGGTCAGCCCGTACAGCAGGACGGTGAGCAGCAGAGGCGGCAGCAGGTTGAGGACCAGCAGGGCCGGATGGCTCAAATAATCCCCAAACAGCACCCAGGCATTGTAAGGGCCGGAGGCCAGGGTCAGGGCCAGCAGGCCCAAGCCGATGGCCGCCCCCGCGACCAGCACGGCGTTCCACAGCCAGAAGACCGCCCTGCGGTGGGAGGACAGCCCCTCCTCCGGCCGCTTTTGGAACAGGAAATATGAGAAAAAGCGTTTCATGAAATAGTCTCCTTGAATGGTATCGGCGGCGGGCGC
>CATJRT010000183.1 GCA_949742895.1 uncultured Eubacteriales bacterium
ACGCTTTTCGCTACCAGCGCTGTACTGACCGCCTACGCATCGGTCGCTGGAAATTCCTGCCTGGAGCAGCAGTTGCACATCCCCAGCTTGGAATACGAGTTGAGCCATGGCTATCCGAGAAACGAGTCGGGAGAGACCTATGGGGACGTGATGCTGGAATCCCCTAATTTGGAATTGGTGGAAAACGCGGATGGCGTGATAGGCTATATAAAAGCGTCCGAGGTTCCGGGGGCGCAGATCACAACGCCCGAGGAAGCCGTTGCCTATATGAACAGCAGGAAGGGAGACGGCTATTATATGAATATGTATTTGCAGGACGGCAAAACCGTGGTAGGTCAATTTTGGGTTGGTTCGGCAAAATAAGCTATGGTTTTTAATTTTTGAGGAGGATAATTATTCTAAGAAGAGAGGTTATGTGGCCTTATTTTCGCTCATATCGGTAATCTCAAACAACTCTCCAGGGGAAATCTATGCTCGGACCACTCTGTTTCTTGATGAACTTGGGGATTTAACCAGATTTGATTTTGGCTGAAGGGACAGGGGGAACAATTGGATATGTCAAAGCGGCAGATTTAAATGCTGGTGAGGTTTCTTCACCGGATGGTGTACTTATTTACCAAGAAATGGCCTCTTTGCGTACCATTCCTTTGTATGAATCGGATGGCGAAACAATCATTGGTTCATTTGTTGTCGGTAATACATCTCACTAAAAGTGTATAATAGTACGCTTCTGTTGCTCGCTTTTTCGGGTGCACAGAAGCGTACTTTTCTGTTTTAGAACACTGCCGACACAGCCCCTCCTTTGGAGTTCTCAAGCCAGTGCGGAAAACCGTCCAACCTGCGCCCAAAAAGGAGAAAATTTGCCGCCATCTCCCCACAACGTAAATTTTTCCAGTTTCGCCCACCCCTTCGGCAAAAAGTGACCCAACTAATCCATTATAATGAGCGCAATACAGGAATTTTCCTGTATGCGCTCATTTTTTTACCAATAAGGGGGACAAGCCATGCCCATTACCGTGACCAGCCGGGACAACAGCCTCACCGTCACCCTGTCCGGAGAGATCGACCACCACGGGGCCAGAGCCATGATGACGCAGTTGGATCAAACCATTGCCGAACGCCTACCCGCCCACCTGATTTTGGATATGTCTGGCGTCACCTTCATGGACAGCTCCGGCATCGCCGTGCTGCTGCGCGCCCTGCGGCAGGTGGGCCACACCGGCGGCACCCTGCGGGTGACCTCCATCCCAACCCAAGCCAGACGGGTGCTGGACGCCGCTGGAGTAGGGCGGCTCATAACCTTGGACTAAGGAGGGCTACATAAGATGAAACCAATCGACCAGGTGACTGTCACCTTCACCTCCCGCTCCGCCAACGAGGGCTTTGCCCGGGGAGTAGCGGCCTGCTTTGCCGCCCAGCTCGACCCTACCCTGGACGAAGTGGCGGATATCAAGACCGCCGTGTCCGAGGCGGTGACCAACGCCATCGTCCACGCCTATCCGGACTGCCTGGGCAAGGTAACCATGCGCCTGCGGCTCTACGAGGGCAACGAGCTGGAAATTCAGATCAAAGACTCCGGCGTGGGCATTCCCGACGTGGAGCAGGCCCGCACTCCCCTGTTCACCACCGGCGGCGAGGAGCGCTCCGGCATGGGCTTCACCATCATGGAGAGCTTTATGGACCGCCTGAAGGTCCGCTCCCAGCCGGGGAAGGGCGTTGTTGTCACCATGCGCAAGCGGATCGCCCGCCGGGCGGGCACACCTCACAGGGGCGAACCCCGATGAGAGGGCTGGACGCTCCCGCCCTGCTGGAAGCGGCCCAGGCGGGGGACAACGACGCTTGCGAACGGCTTTTGCTGGACAATAGCGGACTGATCTGGTCGGTGGCCCGGCGGTACTTTGGCCGTGGAGTAGACCCGGAGGACCTGTACCAGCTTGGTTGTCTGGGATTTTTGAAAGCCATCCGGGGATTCGATACTGGGTACGGCACTCAGTTTTCCACCTATGCTGTACCCAAGATTGCCGGGGAGATACGCCGCTTCCTCCGGGACGATGGGACGGTGAAGGTGAGCCGGGGGCTCAAGGACCGGGCCACGCTGGTGCGCCTGCGACGGCAGGAGTTGGGCCAGCGGCTGGGCCGGGACCCCACCCTGTCCGAGCTGGCCGGGGCCACCGGGCTGGAGCCGGAGGACATTGCCTCTGCCGAAACCGCCGTCATGAGCGTGGCCTCCCTCCAGGAAGAGAGCGGCGAGGAGGGCTTTTCTCTGGAGGCGGTACTGGGAGACGACGGCATCGAGGACGAGCTGGTGGAAAAGCTTACCCTGCGCCAAATCATTGACCAACTCTCGGAGCGGGAGCGGTCGGTCATCCTGCTGCGATACTACAAAAATCTCACTCAGGAGCAGTGCGCCCGAGTGCTGGGGGTAAGCCAGGTGCAGATTTCCCGCATCGAACGCCGGGCAGTGTCCCACCTGCGGGACAAGCTGGAGGCATAGGAACGTCCGAGCTGCCGTGAGCAGCACAGATGGAGCACGGCGTCCACCACCCCGGGGCACACGGTATCCTGTCCGCAGGGACAGTTCAGACGATCTGCGTGCAAAGGGGACAGGCCTTTCTCTGATGGGACGGCTCCAGTCAGGACGTACAGAAGGGGATAGGGCTTTGCCTTTTTCCGTATGAACCGTCCCTGAAGGGAGAAGGGCCCTCTCACTGCCTTGTTCAGTCCGGCAGTCCTATCCATATCGTCCCCGTGGGCAGGATATCCCGTACCCCCTCCCCTGAAATGGCGGATGGGGGCTTTCTTTTTTCATTTGACTGTGCTACAATGGCTCAAAAGGAGGGAGCGCATATGACTCCTGTTGAGCAGCTTCAGCAGTGGATTACCGCCAGCGATAACATTGTATTCTTTGGCGGCGCGGGCGTGTCCACCGAAAGCGGCATCCCCGACTTCCGCAGCGTGGACGGCCTGTACAGCCAAACCTACGACGATCCGCCGGAAACCATCCTGAGCCACACCTATTTCGCCCAAAATTCCGGGAAATTCTACCGCTTTTACCGGGATAAAATGCTCTGTCCGGACGCAAAGCCAAACGCCGCCCACCGCAAGTTGGCGGAGCTGGAGCAGGCGGGCAAGCTGAAGGCAGTGGTCACACAGAACATCGACGGCCTGCACCAGGCAGCGGGCAGCCGAACTGTGTACGAGCTCCACGGCTCCGTCCACCGCAACTACTGCACCAAATGCCGCGCCCCCTACGGCCCTGGCTTCATCGCCCAGGGCGCGGACGTTCCACTTTGCCCAGTGTGCGGTGGAGTGGTGAAGCCCGACGTGGTGCTCTATGAGGAGGGGCTGGACCAGGAGACGGTGGAGGCCGCCGTGCTGGCCATCAGCCGGGCCGAAGTGCTCATCGTAGGCGGCACCTCCCTGGTGGTCTACCCTGCCGCAGGGCTCATCAACTACTACCAGGGGGATAAGCTGGTGCTCATCAACCGGGACCCCACTCCCTACGACGGACGGGCTGACCTGGTCATCCACGACTCCATCGGCAAGGTGTTGGGAGGGATTGCGCTATGACAAAGCCAACCAAAGGCCAACGGGCCGCTCAGATTGCCATTGCGTTGGGCAAATCCGCCTGCTATCTGCTGCTGTTCGTGGGAATGCAGGTGCTGATCTCCGTCCCCTTCTCCCTGCTCATTGCCGGCGCGGAGCTGTCCGGGAACACAGCCATGGCAAGCCAGCTTTCTGTCTGGCTCTATGACAACGTCATGCTGCTTTCCTTCCTCTCCGGCCTGTTCACCATCGCTGTCATACTGGCTTTCTATCTCATTCGGCGCAAAAAGCTCAGCGAAGCCCTGTGGCTGCGCCCCCTTCCCGCCCCCACCCTGCTGACCGGCGCGACCCTGGCCCCCGCCTTCTACCTGGTGGTGACGGTGGTGCTTGCCTCTCTGCCCCATGCGTGGCAGGAGAACTACAGCGATGCGGTGGCCCATCTGGACACCGGTGGCCTGTGGGCCTTCCTGGCCATCGTCGTTGCAGCCCCGTTGGTGGAAGAGTTCATCTTTCGGGGGCTGGTCCTCACCCGGTTGACCCGCGCCATGCCCGGCTGGCTGGCGGTGTTGCTGTCCGCCGCCGTGTTCGGCGCACTCCACTCCCATCCCATTCAGTTCGCCTACGCCTTTGCCTTGGGCTGCTTCTTTGGCGCCATGGACCTGCGGACGAATTCCATCTGGCCGTCTATCCTGGCCCACTTTGTGTTTAACCTTATCGGCCAGATATTCTCCGCCCTGCCAGACGAAGGGGCGGATTTCCTGCTGCTGGCGGTGCTGGGCGTGCTCCTTCTGCTGGCCATCATCCTGCCCATCCTGAATCACTCCGCCATTGCCGCCCTCTTGCGCCGTAAACCCGCTGCCCCTCCCCCGCCGCCTCCGCCTGCGCCAGGACAGTATGATTTCGATCCTTGGGACAGCTGACCCCTTTCCCGTCTGCGGCGGTACAAATTCAAAATGCACACAGCCGGTCCGCCAAAAGGCGGACCGGCTTGCTCCTTTATTTTATCGTTTTTCAATAAAAAACACTTGACATTCGATAATCTCTGTGGTATACTTTTGGACAAGAGGTGGTTGAAATGGAACAGACTCCCGTACAGAAGCTGGCACAGGTATTGAAGGTGCTGGTCATCATCACATTCGTGTGCAATATCATCACGCTACTCCTTGTGCCCGGACTGGTCGGAATTTGGGCGGAGGGCGGCATTGTTGCCGCTTCGGGCCTGAATCCCTTTACGGAGCGGTCCGTCCTGCGGTTGGCTGCTCTGTTTTTGGCCTCCTGTGTCCAGTTTTTGACGCGCATCTGGCGCTATGGCCCTCACTGCATCATGCTCACCCTGTTTCTCTGGATCTGCGGCATCTGCACCGCCGTCATTCTCTGGCAGGGCAAGCGGGTGCTGGACACCGTCCTCAAGGGCACTCCCTTCTCCATGGATAACGCCAAAAGCCTGAAAACGGCGGCAGTGTGCTGTTTTGTGATTTCCGGTGCAGCGCTGGCGCGGCTGGTGTGGGGGCTGGCGTACTACCGGAGCATCGGCCCCCTACTCAGCTATAACGCCCTGTTCGTCCCCATCTTCCTCATGGGCGGACTGCTTTGCATGGTCATGTCCGCCCTGTTCCGTCAGGCGGCGGAGCTGAAGGCGGAAAACGACCTGACCATATAGGGGTGGCATATGGGAATTATCGTGAATCTCGACGTGATGATGGCCAAACGCAAAATGTCCCTGGGGGAGCTGTCCCAGCGAGTGGACATCACCATGGCCAATCTGTCCATTTTGAAGAACAACAAGGCCAAGGCGGTGCGCTTCTCCACGCTGGCCGCCATCTGCAAGGCGCTGGACTGCCAGCCGGGGGACATTTTGGAATTCGTCCCCGACGGGGAGAACTGACCGCCCTGCCCATATGGACCCATGACCGTCCCGGCTATGGGACGGTCTTTTTGCACCCAATTTCGAAAGGAGCCTGTAAAATGAAACGCTTTTTAACTCTCATGCTTTTGGTGCTCTCGATGCTGTTTTCCCTGTCTAACTGTGGCTGCGGGGACATGGAGGCGGATCTGGTGTTCGTCAACGACTCGGACGCCGTCATCGTAACTGTCGTGGCAGATTTTTATGACCAGGACACCGGAACCCGGAACGCCGACAGAAGTCCTCTGAAACGGGGCGAGAGCTTTGGCTTCGAGGCAGGCGAGTACCCAGTAACTGTGCTGGTCTACGACAGGGCGGTGTCCAACGTCAGCGAACAGGAGCTGGCGCAGATTACCATCCAGGAAGCCCCGCCGGATGGGGAGCGCTGGTATGTCACCGCCCGGGATGGAGCATCTGGCCTGACCCTCAGCGTCAGCGAGCTGTGGCCGAATGGAGTCTAAACTTAGTGTTCGTCATACTATCCGGCACTGTGCGGACGGACTGCGGGCCAAGGCTGTGAGGCCGTACAGGGCAGATAAACCTCTTATAACCCGTACGAGTACAGCAGGCCCCTGACCTGCAGCCCCGCTCCATCGCCTGGAGCGAAGGGCCGCTGCTGAACGGCTTACCCCGAAGAATACTATAAATTTTTCATTTTGCTCTTTACTTTTTGACCTATGTGAGCTAAAATAAGAACAGTAGTTTCAAGGGGGTGCGCCTGTTGAGTCAAATGGATTATACACGCAAATTCAGCGTAAGTATTGACAAAGATCAGGAAATCAAAATGATCCTGACCTCTGTCTACAATTCCTTGCAAGAAAAGGGATATAACCCTATC
>CATJRT010000184.1 GCA_949742895.1 uncultured Eubacteriales bacterium
GTGCGGCCGGGAGGCCCTGGGCCTTGCGGCAAACGAGTATGTCACCGACATCAAGCTCCAGTTCGCGGAGGTGGGCGAGGGCTTCCACAGCGTCACCAGCCCCACCGTCACGGTAACGGTGCTGGCAGACCTGCCGGACGGCTACCAGTTTACCAACCGGGCCGATGTGGGCGGCCGCACCGAGGATGAGTGGGTCTATGCCAAGGATGCCTGGACCACCTGCATCTTTGCCCCGCCCAGAGGCTGCCTGCCGAAAACCGGCTTCGGCGGCTGATAAGAAATTCATCCTGAATCTATAAAGCAGAACGCCGGCATGGTGGGTAAAACCACTGTGCCGGCGTTTTTCACTTTAGATATTTGCCCATAAACTCAGCAGGCGTTAAGATTTCCGGCCTTTCCACTTCAATTTCCGCAAAATCCTTATCCCCTGTAATTAAAATATCCACATCTTCGATCATGGCAGTGTAGAGAACGGGGTAGTCTTTTTCATCCCGAATCCGAAACAGCTTCTCATTGATCTGCTCCGGGGTATAGACAAGATCAAAGCTCATTTTTGCCAGCAAATCATCCACGACAGCAGCTTTAGCGGGAAATTTTCGGCGAACCACTGCTTTTAATTCCTCTACAACAAATGAGGACAACACCAGCTTGTGTGAGGAAAAGATAGCCTCCATCATGTGGTTCATACGCTGGTTCGGAAAGAGCAGCAGGGAAACCAGTATGTTGGTATCCAACATGATCCGCATTTTATTTCACCAATCTTTCCCTGCGAAATTCCTTCATCATCTGGACAACATCCTCTTCGCTTTCCAGGCCGGCACGCTCAGCCTCCCCTTCAAATGCCCTTTGCGCTTTTCGCAGCGCTTCCATAGAGGAATTTAAGATGTAGATCCGTCCGGCTTCTTCTAAAAATAAGACCTTGTCCCCCTCTTTTACGCCCAATTTTTTCCGAATCTCAACGGGTATCGTAATTTGCCCTTTCGAGGTGATTTTAGCAAGCTCCATTTTTCTGCGCTCCCTTCTTGTTCAATGAATACCTTACTTTCCTTACATATATAGTATATGCGATTTCTTCGGAAATAGCAAGCGGCATCTCATATCAATAAGGAATACCCAAATAAAGGAGGCATTTATGACATCCCAGTTAGATAAAACCACATTGACCAAACGCTTTTTAGAGCTGACCGAAGGAAACTGGCGCAACTCCTTCTATATCGACTGCTCCTCCTGCCCTTATGAGCGGCCGGAAGCCTGCGGCGATTTTCTCTTTGTTCCCGATGAGATTGGACGGCCCTTCCTGTATCCGGTGGCCTTTGCAAAAGAACAGTTCGGCCCTATCGACTGGAGCGACTGCCTGGGCCGCATGAGCAACTTCATGTTCCGGGAGCTTTACCACAGGTGGCTGAACACCAGGACCCTGGAAAAGACCTGCTGCCCCATTCGGAAGATGGTCCCCTGCATCGCCTGGCGGTGCAGGCAGAACGACTTTGACAAATAAATATCATTTTGTGCTAAATCTATGCAAAAACCGAAGCCAAACCTATATCTTTCCAGGCCCCCTGTCGGTAAAATATTAGATAGAGGGCGTAATTCCGGCGTAAAGAATCCGCAATCATACGCAAAAAGGAGGTTTTCAGAATGTCTAAAAGAAGAAAGAATCCTGTTTGTCCCTACTGCGGCAGTCCCGCGGTGCTGCGCCCGGACAGCTTTGTCCATAAGGATGCGGGCAGAGGGCGGTACCTGTATGTCTGCTCCCATTACCCGGAGTGCGACGCCTATGTTTCCGCCAACGAAAAGACAAAGGAGCCTATGGGAACGCTGGCCAACGGAGACCTGCGGCACAAAAGGATCGAGGCGCACCGGGTCTTCGACCAGATCTGGCGCCGCCGGATTATGACCCGGTCCAACGCCTACCGGTGGCTGCGGGAAAAGTATGGACTGCGGGAGGATCAGGCGCACATCGCCTGTTTTTCGGAATATATCTGCGACGATCTGATCCGTGAGTGTCAAAAGGCATTGCGAGCAAACCGGATCGCAAGCTGACAGCGAGGGAAGGAGGTATCATTGTGAAGATGACCTTGGAGCAAAAAGAACTGGTGGTCCAGAACCTGGACCTGGTAAACGAAGTGATCTATTATCGGGTCAAGCGGAACCCCGGAAATCCTGACCACGATATGGAGGACCTGGAGCAGATCGGCCGGCTGGGGCTGTGCCTGGCCGCCCAGGGCTATGACCGTGTCCGCCCCTTCCGGGCCTACGCACGGGAGGTGATCTGGCACCAGCTGCTGCACCACTTCAAAGACCTGAGCCGGAACCCGAAAACCTTTTCGATGGAAAACAAAAACGCCGGAGAGCTTTCGTTTTCGGAGTTCCTGCCGGACAACACCAATGTTGTTTATGAGGCTGAAAACCGAATGAACCGTGAAGGGCTGCGGGCGTTGGAGGAACGATACCAGGGCACGGTGCGGAAAGGCATCCAGGCCATGGGCCTCAAGCTGGACGGCCTGTCCGGTTCGGAGATCGCGAAGCTCTATCATGTGAAGCCCAACCATGTCAGCGCCTGGATTTCCAGGGCCCAGCAGCGGCTTTTGCAGGATCAGACCTTATTGAAGCTGGTTTCCTGAATTTGGAGGGAGGAATAGGAATGGTTACTTACTACGCAGCCATGGGTAAATACCGGCTGGAGCAATTTGACGGTGGAAGCTGCCCGGTTATCCTTCTCGCCGGGAAAGAGTACGGCGTCACCATCCCGGAATACATTCTGTGGAACGCGCTCCTCTGGAACATCCTGGACTACGACGCCTTGAGGGCCGACTGCCTGCACAAAGCACGGCGGTTTCATGTTCCAATGGCAGAAGCGGATTTTGACCGGACACTGGAACGGCTGCTCCTTCGCGGGCTTATTCGGAAGGGACAGGGTTTTACCGGCGAGGCAGCACTGCAAGGGCTTTTCTATGAGGTCTATCTGGTCCCTATTCGGCTCTCCCTTTGGCAGAAGGCAGCGGGTTTCCTGCGGCTTCTGTCGAACGGCTATCCGCCGCGGATTGCCTGGCATATCTTTGGACCGGACCGGCTGAGCAGTGAAGAGAAGGAGCTTTTCAATTCGATCCTGGTTTGTCCTTCCCTTTTTGTCACGATACCACAGGTCCTGCCCGCTGCCACAAACCTTTATCTGAAGCGGATGGTGGTTTTGGAGCGTGAGGAATATCCGAACGGGTCGCGTCTTGGATATATACGGCATGAAATTTGATGTTTAGTTCCTTTTTTTGTTATCTGTTTTGAATTTTATATCTATATATTGATTTTTAATTCTTTGCGAATAAATTCCTGTCACGGTATCATCTTATTATGGAGGTGATACAGTGGCAGGAATTCTTGTTCAGATCGGTAACAATATTCGGACGATCCGCATGGGACAGGGCCTCAGCCTGGAGGAATTATCCGGCCGCTGTGGCATCGACGCCGCTCCGCTCAGCAAGCTGGAGCGTGGGGAGAGCAACGCCACTGTCCAGACCCTGGACCGCGTCGCAAGGGGGCTGGGGGTTTCTATGGTAGAGCTGGTGGACATCCGGGAGTACCGGACAGGTACGCTGGACGAGGGCGCCTGGAATGATCTGCAGCGGCAGATGGGCAAGCTCAGTCCGCAGCAGCAGAGCGACATTCTGACCTTTATTCGGATGATTACAAAGTGGAGAGACACTTGACCGGAAATGCACTGGCAGCTTCTGCCGGTGTATTTTTATATCTTGATCACCTGGAGTTCCTTTCCCTGGGTATGGGCATACCGGATGCAGAATACCGTCCCGCCCTTCTCCCTTCCGTCATAGACAGCAATCACGCGGTCGGATTCCAGGACCATGTAGCGATTGCGGGCAAAGAAAACACTCGGCGAGTATTTATCGCACAGGACATTGATGAAGTCGCAGCTCGTAAGCATCTTCCGAAACAAAGGGCTCTTGCTTTTTACACGGGTAGCATATGGGATGGCCGCTTCCAGATGAATGCCCGGATTCTTTTCTTTCTCCTCCGCCACGATAGCGGCAAACAGCAAGTCCGTACCCTCGGCAAATCCGGAGATAAACCGGGTAAAGCCGTCCTCTATGGCCGATTGGACCGCTTTCCTCAGTTCTTCCTCCATATAGGGCAGTTTATCCGCTGGGATGTCCCGATGGCCTGTGACGCAGCAGCTTTTTTCTCCCATAACAAGAATCTCCTTCCTTTTTTGTGCCGTTTGTATATAGGCAATATTGCCTATCACGCTACCAGTCCATTATAGGCAATAATGGATATATACGCAAGCGCAAAGGAGGAGAAACGGCATGATTTCATATGAGCCTTTATGGGAGACTATGCGGCGCAGGAAAGCGACAACATACACCTTGCAGGTGAAGGGTGAGATCAGCAGTTCGACCGTTCGCAGGCTGAAGGCCAATGAATCGGTTTCTACCAACACCTTGGACGCGCTGTGCAAGATCCTCGAATGCGAGATCGGGGATATTATCAAGTTCCTGCCAGACGAAAAATAACCGGAAGCAAACAGGAAATGTGTTGCTTCCGGTTATTTTTGATTATAGAACTACTATATACAGATTTATATTTTATATTGACAACAAGATATAGTATATGTTAAACTAAAAGAGCAAATTGTTGTTAGGCTATCCCCTCCCTTTGAGGGTGGTATCCAGGTAGAAGTTTTTGTAACGCAGCGCCAGTGGGGTAGTTATACCCTATTGGCGCTTTTTCATTGGTAAACACCGCAGCTGCGGTTTTGCAAATAAATATGCCGGCAGGCAGAAAGGAGCAAAAGCATGATCACCACAATCAGCGCCATCGGACGGCTTGGGAACGACCCGGAGCAGAAGATGAGCCTCAAGGGAGCAGAGTATATTCTGTTCGACCTGGCGGTGGACCGGGGATTCGGCGACCGAAAGGAAACCGACTGGTACCGCTGCATCGCCTTCGGAAGTGTAAAGGATCGCATCCTCAAGCTGAAGGCGGCCAAGGGGTCTCTCGTCCATGTCATCGGCGCGCAGGAGCTGGAGAAGTTTAAGCGCAAGGATGGCAGCGAGGGGATGGCCCCGAAAATCACGCTGTACGACCTGGAATATGTCCCCGGCAGCGGGAAGAAAGAGGTACAGCCACAGGCCCCGGCGGCACAGCAGCCGCCCAATGCCGGAAACGACGGGATCGAGGAGATCCGGGTTTCCGGAGATAAGCTGCCCTTTTAGTCCAATGGACGGGAGGGAAATCTGAGAGGAATTGTCAGCCCCGCAAAGGCGGGATGATGGTTCCTCTCTTTTTTTATGTCCAAAAACGGGAGGAGAGAGTATGAAAGGGTTCAAGTTTACCGACTTCAAATGCCTGGCGATGATGTTTCTCATCATCATGGCCTTCTGCGGCGATGCGGGGCAGTATCTGCTGATGGCAGCCACCCTCATCTGGCTGATCGCCAAGGTTCTGGAGCTGCACCGGTCCCGGAAAAAGGAGCCGCCTGTTCAAAAAGGGAAAGCGCCGGCAAAACCGGAATCTTCCCCGGCGGTTCAGCCGGCACCAGCAAGCCGTCCGGCAGCTGCCGCGCAGCCACCGAAACCGGCCGCGGCAAAGCCCCAGGCAATCGACCCGGAAATGGAAGCGGTCATGCTCCGCCATATCAATTTCCGGATCACCGAAAAGCTGCAGGGCGCCTTCCCCTCTGCCGTATGGCGGTGGGAAACGGAAAAGCCGTTGGAGCAGGCGATGAAGGGCGGCTCGGCCAGGATACGCCTCTCCGGTGTCCCTGACTGGAACTTCGCGGATGTGCTTTTTGAGCGCTCCGGCCGGATCAAGCTGGAGATGCTGTCCCTTCGCCCCCTTGAAGAAGTCGGGCAGCAGGAGACGAAAAGCACACCGGCAGCCGACGGCGACGCGGTCAATCTCCGGGACTGGTACGATCTGTCCGCTTCGGCGGTGGTTCGGGCCACCATTGATGAGGTCTATACCCGCGGGTATCGGGAGCTGCGTATTGCGGAAGACGGCGCCCTCTATGTGCTGGAGCAGCAGGAGCAGGTGGGGCAGGGACGGCTCTCCTATCTGCCGGGCAAAAAGCTCTGGGCAGACCTGGTTCCGTTCTTTGAGGAAGACGATATTACCGCCACGGTGGAGGAGGACGACATCCTTCTTACCTGGGCGAATTAAGTGAGGAGTGATCAAAATGGCAAAATCAAAGCTGTTTGCCGACTGGACCTGGCGGCAGGAGATGCCCAAGGAATTTGCGGACCCATCCGTTCAGCTGAAGCGCTCGGATGTGTTCTCCAAATATAACAGCACCTCCAGCAAACAGTCCTCTATGCACGCCCCCACCCTTCGGGCGCTGCTGGCCTATGCGGCGCTGGTGAACGCGGCGGAGCAGGGAGACCCTGTGGACGGATTGGGGGCAATCGGCAGCCAGAACGATGAGCGGCTGGTGGCGGAATACCCAGGGGCAAAACCGGAATGTGTTGTCTTCAACAAGCACAACTGCCGGTTCATCGCAGGGATCGTCCGCACTCCTGGCGACCCGCCGGGCGGATATACCCTCGGCGAGACCGCCTGCAGCGGGGAGGCCCTGCTGTTTACCCTGATGCCGTTGTTTCTGGACGACGACGAATTTTCGGACGGATTCAAGGAGCTTTGCGACGCGGTCAGAAATGGGTATCCCGACCTGGATTCCGCTTCACGGGCAGCGATCCTGCTGTGTGACAATGTCTACCGGCGGATCGAAAACCATGCCGCGCTGCGGAAGGACGGCGTCAAGGTGGAGATTCCCAGTACCGGGAACCTCTCCCAGCTGACCGAGATGGCGATGGAAAACAACGCCTATGCCCCCACCGCTGTTCTGTACGGGGAGTTTCAGGTCTTTGAACCGGGAGCTGTTTCCGGCGCGCCGTCGGTAATGATCGACCACAGCGCCTTTGCGGAACAGTACCGGATGTCAGACCGCAGCTTTTCCACCGCCGAAGCAGGGATGATCCCGGTCCTTCCGGACTGGTATGTGATTCCCAAGGAGGTGGAACAGGTCTGCCGGCACATCGCCCAGACCACCGGCTCCCAAAGCCCCATGCGAAACATCATGTTCCGCGGGCCTGCCGGGACGGGCAAGACGGAGGGCGCCAAGGCCATTGCCGCCGGGCTGGGGATCCCCTATACCTTCCTCACCTGTTCAGCCAACACCGAGGTGTTCGACCTGCTGGGCCAAGTGCTTCCCAAGATGGACGCGGAGGCGGCGAATTGCTCCGGCCTCCCCTCGCTGATGGACATCCAGATGGACCCCGCGTCGGCCTACTGCCAGATGACCGGGGAATACCGGGCGGATGTCACCGAAAACGAGGTCCTTCAGAAGATGGTGGAGATCAAGGCTCAGGAGCTGGGAGACGGCTCTCATGCAAACAGCTTCCGCTATGTGGACACACCGCTGGTCAAGGCCATGCGGTACGGCTACCTGGTGGAACTTCAGGAACCCACGGTGATCGCCAATCCCGGTGTTTTGGTAGGGCTCAACTCCCTGCTGGATCGGTGCGCTTCCATCACGCTGCCCAACGGGGAGCGGATCCGGCGCCACCCGGAGACGGTGATCGTAGTGACCACCAACACCAGCTACGAGGGCTGCAAGGATCTGAACCAGAGCGTCATCAGCCGGATGAATCTGACCATCGACTTCGATGAGCCGGATGTGGACACCACCGTAAAGCGCGTGGTGGGCATCACCGGCTGCACCGACCAGAAGATGGTGCGGCAGATGGCCGAGGTGGTTCGGGACATCCACCAGCGGTGCAGGGAAACGATGATCCAGGACGGGAGCTGCGGTGTCCGCGAGCTGATCTCCTGGGTACAGTCGGCGATGATTCTGGGCAATCCCTTTGAGTCGGCTCTTTACACGGTGATCTCCTCCGCCTCGGCGGACCCGGAGAACCGGGAGGAGCTGATCGGCACCTGCCTGGAGCCTATCTTCGCCAAGCGGTAAAGGAGGTGAGCAGAATGAAAGAATGGAAAAGCAAGGATGCCGGAAGCCTTTGACCCGTATCTGAACAACGAGCTGTTCGCCAAAAGGCTTAGGGAGCTGCGGCTGAACAAATCGCCGCGGCTTTCCCAGGAGCGCCTTGCCAGGCGGCTGAAGGTCAGCCGGGCAACGCTGGCAAACTATGAGACCGGCCGGGTGGCGATCCCCATGTGGTTCGTATGCGCCGCCGCGGAATATTTCGGCGTGCCGGTTTCCGAATTTCTTGAAGAAACGAAAGGATGATGCAGATGAGGACTTCCCATCTTGAAATCAGGAAAAAGATCCTGGACGAAAAGAGCAAGGTCACCGATGAAGAGCTGTTCGCTTCCCCGGCCTTTGCGGCCTATCTTTCGGATATTGGGGAAACGGTGGCTAAGCGGTACGGGCGTCCCTTCCGGGTAAAGACCTTCTGGGATACCGCTCCCGGGGCGGAGGCCGCCTGGACAGACAACAACACCATCACCATCAACACCGGGAACCATATCACCATGAGCTTTCCCGTCAGGGAGACCAAGGCCCTCAGTCTGGTGGGAATGCTGGCCCACGAAGCCGGGCACATCAACTACACCGACTTCCGGGCCCTTTCCACCTATCAGCGGACCCTTAGCCAAGGAAGATTCTACCCCAAGCGGTTGAAGGACCTGACGCCGGCAGAGGAAAAGGCGGTGGAGGAATTGCAGCGGTTTGCTGAAGACGGCGACAAAGCCGCCCTGTCCGTGGTGGTTTATGTGGCCCATACCCTCTGTAATCTGTTGGAGGACGCCTATATCGAGGAGCGGATGTGCCGGAATTTTCCCGGCCGCCTGCGTACCGGCATCCTTCTCAACCGGCAGCGGATGGGCGAACAGAGTGTCAGCATCACAGAAATGCAGAACCGGCAGATGAACGAGCTGCCCATCCTGATGAACCTGCTGATCCAGTATGGCTTTCAGGGGAATATCAACAATGTGGACGGCTATCACGGGCCGCTACTGGATGTGCTGAACAGCTGTGTCCCCTACACAGATGACAGCAAGCTGGCGGAGGATCCCCGTATCCGGTTCGACGCGGTCAACCATATCCTGCTGAAGCTGTGGGACTACCTGGCGCCTTTAATCGAGGAGGCCCGGAAGAATCCGCCGGAAGAGATCTTGGAGCGCATTTCCGAACAGCTTCAGGAAACCTCCAGCGATCCTGCCGGCAGCAGCCGGCCGGTGGGGTACTTTACTCCCGATGAAAAGAGTGACCCCAACAGCCGGTTTCATGTGAACCGGGTGAGCGAGCAGGACGGCGACCGAATCGCCCTGACCAAAACCGATGACCCGGAGAACGAAACCGGCGGTTCTGTCACCTTTGACCAGAACTACGGCGGAGCCGGGTATGAGGAATGCGGGAAGGACATCGACCGGCTGCTCTCCAGTGTGGCGGA
>CATJRT010000185.1 GCA_949742895.1 uncultured Eubacteriales bacterium
AGGCGTTTTGACCAGCCTGGGCAGCATCACGACTCTGGCGCTGCTTTTGAAACTGGACGCGGTCCAGGCTGTGACCCTGCTGCCCAAATCGGTGACCACCGCCATTGGAATGGATATTGCAAACACGTTAGGAGGCATCCCATCCCTGGCGGGGGCGGTTATCATCCTCACCGGCATCACCGGTAACCTAACCGCCCGGTGGCTGTGTAAGGCTTTGAAAATCACTGACCCCATCGCCAAAGGTATTGGAATTGGCACCGCCTCTCACGCCATTGGTACCGCCAAAGCGCTGGAACTGGGCAAGGTGGAGGGGGCCATGAGCAGCCTTGCCGTAGCGCTGGCGGGTGTGATCACCGCTTTCCTGGCACCAATATTCGCAAATCTATTATAACAACCTGATTTGGCTAAACAAAACATAGGGAGGAACACAGCATGAAAGTCGCAATCATGGAAGGTCTGGGCGTTTCCGCCCAGGAGCTGACCCAGCGTAAAAAGCCTTTTGAGGACAAGGGCGTGGTGTTCGAGGAGTTTGCCCGCACCACCGACACCGCAAAGCTCATCAAGCAGGCCAGGGACGCCGATGTAATGATCTTGGCTAATATGCCCATGCCCGCCGAGGTCATCCGGGCCTGCCCCAAGCTGAAGTTCATCGACATTGCTTTCACCGGGGTGGACCATGTGGGGCTGGACGCCGCCGGGGAGCGGGGCATCGCGGTGAGCAACGCCTCTGGGTACTCCAACGAGGCGGTGGCTGAGCTGGTGCTGGGCATGGTGCTGTCCATGGCCCGGAACCTGCGGCAGGTGGAGGATTGCTGCCGCGCCGGCGGAACCAAGGACGGATTGGTGGGCTGGGAGCTCAAGGGCAAGACAGTGGGCATCATCGGCCTGGGCAAGATCGGCTCCCGCACCGCCGAGCTGTTCCACACTTTCGGCTGCCGGGTGTTGGCCCAGAGCCGTACTCACCATGGCGATACCCCGGACTATATCCAGCAGGTCTCCCAGGAGGAGTTGCTGCGGCAATCCGACATTGTGGTGCTCCACTGCCCGCTGAACGACTCCACTCGGGGCCTCATCAATAAGGGAAAGCTGGCCATGATGAAGTCCACCGCACTGCTGGTCAATGTTGCCCGGGGCCCGGTGGTGGACGAGGCCGACCTGGCCGCCGCTCTGAAGGAGGGAACTATCGCTGGAGCCTGCTTGGACGTGTTTGACAAGGAGCCGCCCTTGGATCAGAAGACCGCAATTCTCCTTGCTCCTAACACCCTGGTCACCCCTCATGTGGCCTTCGCCACCCGGGAGTCCATGAGCCTGCGGGCGGGGATCGTCTTTGAGAACTTGGCTAACTGGATGGAGGGCCGTCAGAGCAATATCGTACTGTAGGCAAGGGCTGAACCTCCGGGAGGTGAGGGAAGATGAATCAAAGGCAGGAGAAGCTGTTCAAGGAGTATACCGTATGGCGTGCCATCTTTGCCATGGCGGTGCCCGCTGTCATCAATATCCTGGTGATGGTGCTGTACAACATGGCGGATATGTTCTTCGTGGCCCGCCTCCACGACGACACCCAGGTGGCGGCGATTTCCATTGTGGCTCCCGCCTTCACCATGATGATGGCCCTGGGTTCCATGGTGGGGGGCGGCGGCTGCGCCCTCATCGCCCGAACTATGGGGGAAGGGGACTCGGATCGGGTAAGTTTATACTCCAGCCTGTGCTGCTGGGGTAGCGTGCTGTTCGGTGGGGTATTCGCCGTGGTGGCTCTGCTGGGAAAAAATACGATTTTGGGATTCTTGGGAGCCAACGAGGAGATGTGGGGGTATGCCGGGACATATCTTTCCATCCTGGCCCTGGGGGCTCCTGTAATGATCTTCACCACCGCTTTTGGCAGCATCGTCCGGGCGGAAGGGGCGGTGAAGGAGGGGATGCTGGGTAACCTGATCTCCACTGTCACCAACGTGGTGCTGGATCCGTTGTTCATCCTGGCGCTCCCCTTCGGCGTGGCAGGGGCGGCAGTGGCCACAGTGCTGGGCAATGTGGCTGGGACAGTCTATTTACTCTGGTATGTTTGCAAAAAGAGCCCCAGCCTGAGCCTGTCCTCCAGGCTGGCCGCCTCCGCGCCCTTGGAACTGCGCCATGTCATCGCCATTGGTCTGCCCAACGGCACCAGCAGCTTTCTTACCAGCTTTGCCTCCGCACTGGCCAACAACCTGCTGGTGCAGTATGGCACTCTGGCGGTGGCCGCCATGGCAGCGGCCAGCAAATCCACCACCATCATCACCATGGTGCAGATGGGCATCTGCGTGGGGGTACAGCCCTTGCTGGCCTATAGCTACGGAGCGAAGGATCTGCCAAGGCTGCGGGAGACGCTGGGCAAGCTGGCCATCCTCACCATGTCTGTGGGACTGGCGGCCACCCTGCTGTGCTTCTGCTTCAGCGGCCCCATCATCTCTGTGTTCCTCAAGCGGCCGGAGGCGCTGAGCCTGGGTCAGGGGATTATCCGCATTCGGGTACTCACCGGGCCCATCATCGGGCTGTTTTACATCGGCTCCAACTTTTTGCAGGCATCGGGCAACGCACCGATGTCGATGTTAGTGTCTCTGCTGCGGCAGGGGATTTTCCTCATTCCGTTGCTGTATATCATGAACCACTTCTTTGAAGTGAAAGGGAATGTCTGTGCCCATGTGGCGGCGGATCTGCTGGCGGTGATCGTAGCCGTGGTGTTGACCGTGTGCCAATATAAAAAGCTGCAAAAGATGTTGCAGCCCGATCAAGTGACAGGAGGACAAAATCCATGTTAGGTCAACGCTTTATCACAGAACCGGAGAAACAGCTCCCCGTCATCAAAACAGACGTATTCGTGGCCGGGGCGGGCACGGCGGGCTGTATCGCAGCCATCGCCGCTGCCCGCCAGGGGGTCAAAGTGGTACTGGTGGAGAAAATGCCCATCCCCGGCGGCACCTACACCAACGGCGGCATCGGGGCCAACAGCCTTTATGCCATGTCCACCGACCCCGCCACCGCCAAGCGCACCGTGGGCGGCATCCCCTATGAGCTGAACCAGCGGCTGCTGGAGGCGGGAGGCGGCACGGGCTACATCCCCACCCCGGAGGACCATCACCACAGCCCCTACCGCTTCGTGGCCGACCACGAGGTGTACAAGGGTGTGATCAGCGAGATGCTGCTGGAGGCCGGGGTAATGGTATACCTTCAGACCATGTTCTGCGGTGTGCTGATGGAGGGGGACACCATCACAGCGGCCCTCATCGAGAACAAGGACGGCCGCAGCGCCGTGACGGCCAAGCAGTATATCGACGCCTCCGGAGACGGCGATATCGCCAGGTTTGCTGGGGTGGAGCAAGTGGAGCTGTGGCAGGACTATCACAAAGTGTGCGGCGGCCCCACTGGCTTGGTGTTCGGCATGGCGGGGGTGGATACGGAGCGCATGGTGGCGGAGAACCCCAAAGGTGCGGTGAAGCTGAGCGAGGCGGAGACCGGCGTTCCCGGTGTCATCGCCGAACAGTATGCCTTCACCCACGCCCGGGACCCAGAGCGGTACAAGGCGGTGGCTGACTTGGATATGCGGATGTTCACCAGCATGTCTTCCATCCACAAGGGGGAAATGACGTATATCAACAACTCTAAAGGCGTGGACTGCGACGCCAGCCGGGCGGATGAGCTGAGTAGGGCAGAGATGGAGATGCGAATCAAAATTATGAAATTCGCCAATGCCCTAAAGGCGTGCGTCCCTGGCTTTGAGGACTCCTATCTTTCCTGGGCCTCCACCCAGTTGGGCATCCGGGCTACCAAGACTACAGTGTGCGACAAGATGCTGACCCAGGAGGAAATTTCTGCCGCTGCCCGGTTCGAGGACGAAATTGGATTGTACGGTTTCCACGACCTCTACAAAAAGGAGAACCCGGAGTGCGAAATCCAGGCCCCCGGCTTCTACGGCTTCCCCTATCGGATGCTGCTGGCCAAGGGCTGCGCCAACCTGTTCATGGCGGGCCGGTGCGTCACCACCGATCTGAAAGCCCATATGTCCACCCGGAACGTTCCCAGCTGCCAGGTCATGGGACAGGGGGCCGGAGTGGCGGCGGCGCTGTGTGCCCAAAGGGGCTGCACTTCCCGGGAGTTGCCCTATCCGGAGCTGCGCAGGGTCCTGCTGGAGCAGGACGTGATTTTGGACTGAGGAGGGTGGACGGCATGAGCATCGTCGTGCTGGACGGGTATACGGAAAATCCCGGCGACCTGAGCTGGGCACCCCTGGAGAAGCTGGGCACCCTGACGGTCTACGACCGCACTCCCACGGATAATGCGGCAGAGATCATCCGGCGGATTGGTGGGGCAGAAATTGCCGTCACCAACAAGACGCCCATCACCCGGGAGGTGCTGGAAAGCTGCCCAAGCCTACGCTGTATTTGTGTTCTGGCAACAGGCTATAATGTGGTGGACTGTGCCGCTGCCAGGGAGCGGCACATCCCGGTGTGCAATGTGCCCGCCTACGGCACGGCGGCGGTAGGACAGTTCGCCATCGCCATGCTGCTGGAGATCTGTCACGGCGTGGCCCACCACAGCCAGACCGTCCACGAAGGAAAGTGGTTCGCCTGTTCGGATTGGTGCTACTGGGACACGCCCCAAATTGAGCTGGACGGCAAGGTCATGGGTATCATTGGTTTTGGCCGCATCGGACAACAGACGGGCCG
>CATJRT010000186.1 GCA_949742895.1 uncultured Eubacteriales bacterium
GCCGCAGCCGCTGTGGATGGACCAGGAGGGGGAGATCACCGCGTCAAAGTTGTGCATGACGATGTGCCGGGTCTCATCGCCCTGCCCCATCATGTGGAACACCACATTGTCCTCCGGGATATTGAAGTAGGTGTAAACCTCCATCCGCCGCTCGTGGGTGTGGGCGGGCATGGTGTTCCACACCGAGCCCGGCTCCAGCTGGGTCAGACCCATGGAGAGCTGGCAGGTCTCCAGCACATCCGGGTGGATAAACTGGTTGATGACCCGGGCATTGGCAGTCTCCGCAGCGCCGCAGGGCCGCTTATTGGCGTCTGCCATAGACAGGAAGGTGGTCTTGCAGGCCCGGTGTGCCGGGGCAGACACCAGGTAGAACCGGGCGGGGTTGGCCGGATCAGCGCTGGAAAACGCCACATCCTTCGTCCCCATGGTGATATACAGGCAGTCCTCGAAGCCCAAATCGTACTTCCCGCCATCTGCGGTAATGGAGCCGGGGCCACCCAGGTTGAACACGCCGGCCTCCCTGCGCTCCAGGAAATACCGGGTGCCAAAGCTGTGCCAGACGTCGATGCCCTTGTCGATGGAAACGGACTCGCTGACGGGCATGATGCCCAGCACCACCATCCGGTCCACATGGGAATAGACCGCCTGCACCATATCGGGCTGATAGAGGTCCTGGATCAGGAATTCGTCGCGCAGCTCCTGGGTTGTGTAGCGCTTCACGTCCCTGGGGCTTGTTGAATATCGGATATCCATAAAAACACTCCTAAGATTTATTCAGTATCGGCGGGAACCGCGTCCTCCGCCTGAATGTGGAACACATATTTTTCCAATCCCGGCCACGCCGCAAAGCAGGCAATCAGCCAGAACAGCGACAGGGCGATGGCCACCAGCACAAAGCTGGACCAGGGGAAGGCCAGCACATATCCCGCTGCCAGATCGACGAGCGCCACCAGCGCTGCCAGATTCTGGGGCAAGCGGACCAATGCCAGCAGCAACGCACTGCGCACCGCCTCCCTAAGCCGCAGTTCAGAGAATTCCAGCAGGGGGAACAGGGAGAACAGCGCCATCGCCAGCACCGCCATCGCCACCAGCAGCAGCACCACCGGGAACGCCAGCAGCCCGCTTTCCGCCATGGCTGCGCCGTAAAACCGCACTCCGCTGCCTAATGCAAACAGCAGCAGGGCCATCAGCCCGCCCGCTGCAGTGGTGCGCAGGAAGCCGCCCCGGAAAGCGGACCACCAGTCCCGCCACAGATCACCGTGCTCGCCCCGCAGCAGATCCACGCAGACGCGGCTCATGGCCTTCAGCGCAGCGGGTATCGTCACCAGCGGCAGGCAGCACAGCCAGAACAGGATGTTCACCTTGATGAGCATCCACCAGTTCCGGGAAAACACATACCATAGCAGCCTTAACCCCTTGGGACGGGGGCCGTCCGGCTTTGCCTCCCGGCGGGGATCACCCTCATAGAGCGCACGGTACAGGTTCATGGCGACGCCTCCTCGCAGTTTTTACCGGGCCAACACGGTCCCGCTCTGAGTTTCTCCCCTTGTTTCGTCGAACACCACTACGCCGCCAAAGCCGGTGCAGCCGCCGGCCTGGAAGGTGTCGGTGGGGCTGGCGTACTCTTCATGGGCAACCGCGACGACCCAGCTCTGCGCTCCCTTACGCACCCGCAGAGCCTCAATCTGTTTGTCCTCGAAGCGGATGCCCTTGAAGTTAGAATCCACCGGCAGCTTTTCCACGCTGAACGGCTCCTCTGTGCCCTTTGTATCCAGGGCAATCACGGCAAACACGCCGGCAAAGCCGTCCTCGGCCACTGTGGTCTTCAGCACCGGGTTTTCCTCCGCGTGGTTGTAGTGACGGGAGATGCGCCCCCGGCTCAGCGACGGCGTGACGGGGCTGGCGGACACCAGCTTCAGCTGTGCCACGGCCTTTTCGCCCTCCCAGCGGACTCCACCTTTGGCCAACGCCGCCCTGCCCATCTCCCCGAAGTGGAAGAACTGCTCATAGGTGTGAGGCCGGCCGGAATAGAATTCATCCACCACGATGAGCACGTCCGGCTTGAGGTAAACCAGCCGCCGGTTGACATACACCCCCTGCGGATAGTAGCCCAGGTGGCCCCCCTCAGCATAGCCGTAGCGTCCGTCGCTGTAAAACACCCGGTTCACCGCGCGGCACAGCCGGGAGCACTCCCAGCTGTCGCGTGTAACATAGAAGTCCTCCCCGTCCACTATCACCGTGTTGTGGGCGCAGGGGTCCTTGAACTCCCGGCGGCGGGGGCCGTAGACGTAGGTAAAGCGGCCGCTGTCGGTCAGGATGTCCTCGCCGAAGGCAGTCAGGTCAAAGTGAAGCTGATCGGAGTGGCCGTGGCCTGCCCCCAGCAGGCCGCAGTGGAACCGCACATAGGTGTCCTCCCGGCCCCAGCCCGAGCGAAAAATATAGTTTCCGCTGTCGTTCAGGGCAAAGTCAGCCGTTTCAGGAGCGGCGGCGGGCAATGCCTTATAATCCTCTGTCTCCTCAGCGCCCAGCTCCCAGGCGCTGTCAAAGTCCAGTCGGGGATAGCCCGCAGACTTCAGGGCACTGTCCTTGAAGATGGCGGCGGCTAAGGTCACCAGGTCCCGCTGATCAATGTCGTCGCTGTCCCCCAGCATCGGCTCGGTCCCGTCCGGCTTCTGCCAGGCCAGATCTGCCAGCGCCATGGCGTGGACGGCCTCTTCCATGCCCTCGGGCAGCAGAATACCCCCCCGCCGGGCCAGCAGCACCACGTCCAGGAAGCAGCGCAACACCTCGTTGTGGTACATGGGGGACTGCTCCCACTGCACCCCGTCGGCATACACCTGGATGCGCCGCTCCTCATCCAGCCGCCGCAGAGCCTCTGCGCGGTACTCCGCTGTGCGCGACGTGGCGGGCAGCAGGCACCCGGCTACGAACAGGCCATGGTTGGCCAGCACGCCCCAGTTGCTCATCAAATTGTAGCTGTTCCACACGCTCATGATAAACTCGGCGTGCTCAGTCATGGACGAGACGAACTTGTCCATCACCTCGGGGGTAATGTGGGGGCTGCCCTCAAAGTACCGCATAGCCTTGCACCAGTTCTCCATGCGGATGCCCGCCTCGATGGTGCGCCATGCCTTTTCGTTCTTCGGGTCATCCCAGCGCACGGTGTCCACCCAGTGGACCATCTGGTCCGCGAAGGCTTTGGCGTACTTCTCGTCCCCGGTAACGGCATAGGCCTGACCCATGCAAGGCCAGAACCGCATCCGGTTGAAGGCGTAGATGAACTCCGGATCGTCCCCGGGCTGGCGCAGCCAGTCGATGGGGCCGTCGAACACCTCGGGGACGTGGGTCTGCTCCATGTCCCAGCGAAGCTGGAAAATGAATTTCTGCTCCGCCGCCAGATTGGCAGTGCGCAGCACCGGCCCCAGCTCGTCCCGGCAGTTGGCCTCGACATAAGCTGCCGCAGCGGCCCGGTCAATGAAAAAGGTGCTGCGCCGGTTTTGCTCAAAAAACAGGTTCGGGTCCATAGCCGTACCTCCTCACCAGTAGGGGTCCCAGTCTCCGGTCATCCGGGTGAGGGCCTCCATGTAGAAATAGTCGCCCCAGGAAACGCACTCGTCCACGCCCTCCGGGGTACAGGTATTGTAAGGGGACTTTTTGGAGTAGGTCCCGTGGAGAAGCAGCCCGCCGCCTTCCCGCAGGGGCGCGGCGTAGTTCCGCACCAGACTGCTCATCATGTCCCAGGCTTGCTGCGTATAGAGGTCTCCGCCTCCGATGGGAGGGATGAGCCGCGACGCCTCCAGCAGCCCGCAAGCCACAATGGCCGCGCTGGAGGAGTCCCGGGGCTCGCCGCTTTCCGGCTGGAAGATCATGTCCCAGCAGGGGACCAGATCCTCCGGCAGGCGTGTCCGATAGAAATCCAGCGCCTTTCTAAAGGCGTCCATGGCGGCGGAGTCCTGGGTATAGCGTTTGCTCAGAATGGAGCCGTACACCGCCCACGCCTGCCCGTGCGCCCAGAAGCTGTCCGCCCGGTAACCCTGGCAGGTCTCCCCCCGGTGGGGGGAGCCGTCCTTGTGCATGAAGAAGGTGTGGTAGGTGGAGCCGTCGGGCCGGAAGGAATTTTTCAGACAGGTGGCGGTATGCTTTACCGCGACGTCCCGGTATTTGCCGTCCCCGGTCATCTCGCTGGCCCAGTAGAGCAGGGGCAGGTTCATCAGGCAGTCGATGATATAGCGGTAGTCTCCTTTCTCCTCTCATACAAAGGCTGGCGGGGCGGAACATCCGCCCCGCCAGCCTTGTGAATCTGTGGGATCAATCAGCAGCTCAGCCCAGCAGAGCGCCGACCTCGTTGTTCATCTTCTCAATGCCCTCGTCCACGGACATGGCGCCGGTCATAATGCCGTCATGGGCCTCGTTGAGGATGGTTTCAATGTCAGCGGCCTTGTCGTGCATGGGCATCTCCAGGTACACCTGGGTGGTCTTGAGGGCTTCCTTGCTGTTCTCGTCGGTGGGGAAGCCGTCCATCTTGGCCAGCTCATCCAGCACGGCGTCGCTCTTGATGGCGGGGAAGGTGCCGGTCTTGGCGATGATCTCGGCGCCCTGCTCTCCGCCCACAAACTTGGCGAAGTCAATGGCGGCGGCCTTCTTGGAGGAGGCGGCGTTCACAGCCACAGAGGTGATGGTGCCCAGGGTGGTGCCGGCGGACACGCCCTCGGGATGGGGGTACTTTACGATGCCCCAGTTGGTGGCCTGGGACTCACCGGACTTGACCTTCTCGATCTGGGTGGGGATAAACCAGCTTCCCATGTTCATCATGGCGACCTAATTGTTGAAGAACACGCCGGAGTAGTGGGTCTGGGTGGCCTTCAGGGTGCCATAGTCCTGGCAGATGCCGTCGTTCTGCTCGGCGAGGACCCACTCATAGGTATCCTTCATGAAGTCATACTTGCCGTCTACAACGGTGTTCTGGCCGTCCAGCACGGCAAACAGGGAGGCGGCGGAGCGCCACGTGTGGAAGTGAGAGCCGTACACCTTGCCGGCTCCGCTACCATTGGTGACCTTGCGGGCCAGCTCGTCATACTCGGCAATGGTCATGTCATTGGTGGGATACTCCACATTGGCAGCATCAAACAGGTCCTTATTGTAGTAGACAACCCAGTGGTCGGAGCGGAAGGGGATGGCATAATAGGCGCCGTCCACGGTGATCTGCTCAATGGTGCCGCCATAGAGGGTGGTGTCGATGTCCTGGCCGCTCAGGTCGGACAGGTAGCCGCCCTTCACCAGATTGGCATAGCCGGGGATGTCCTTCACGCACACCACGTCCAGGTCAGCGTTGCCGGTGAGCTGGGTAATGAGGGCGTTCTGGTAGTCGGTGGAGCCCAGGTCCACCATCTCGATCTTCACGTTGGGATGGTCGGCCACGTAGGCGTCGATCAGGGGCTGATAATAAGTAGTGAGGTTGATGTCCCACACCGCCCACTTCAGGGTGACTTCCTCATCGGTAGGGCCAGCGGGCTCGCTGGAGTTCTCAGGGGTCTGGCTGTTTTCGTTGCCGGGGGTCTGGCTGTTCTCGTTTCCGGGGTTGTCGCCGGAGCCGCAGGCGGCCAGGCCAATGGTCATAACCAGGGCCAGAAGCAGTGCAAGCAGTTTCTTTTTCATAGTGTACCTCCGTTTTTTGATTGTTTTCTTGTGGGTTTTGCCTGATGTGCCTATTCTATGCAAACAAACCCGCAAATGGTATGTAAAATTTCAAGGGGAACCTTCCAATTATTCAGCAATTTGCTTTGCCCTCAAAAAAACATATAATTTCTACACTTTTTCATGTATTTTTTTCATGTACTGCTGCAAAGGAGGCAATTTTTTCGGTTGACATCTGGTGAAAAATATGTAACATATGAAAATGTAACGTGAAAAAGGAGGGCGTCTGTGTGAGAAAAAGGACCGGTTCCATCAAATTTCGTGTTGTGGCAGTGGTGGTACTCTTCACCCTGGCCAGCACTGTGGCCGCCGTGTCCGTCTCTCTGCGCCAGTTTCAGGAGGATGCCCGGCGCAGCGCACTCCAGTCCTCTGAATTCAACCTGAATCTGGTGGCTGGATTGGTCAGCCAGGAGCTGGATGAGCTGGACCGCCTGCGCACCTGGTGCGGCGCACAGGAGGGCATCGGCGCTTATATCTCCGGCAAGCAGGCCAGCGCCGCCGCAGGCGCAAGGGCCAGCGACGACATCAATAAACAGGTGCTGCAAAACGAAGCCTATAAATACCTGCTTCGCCTGGTGGTGGTGAGCGAGGACTACCAGCGCATACTCCAAAGCGGCTCCGGCACCACCGCCGGCATCCCCCTCACCCCGTACAGCATCAACCGCCTGGAGCGGCTGGAGCTGGTGAGCGGCGGCAGCCAGTGGTCCGGCATCGTGGTAGACCCCTTCACCGACGTGGGCGGCAGTCATATGCTGTACAGCTGCGGACATATTTTTTATGGAAGCGGAAAAAACCGTGCCATGGCCGGCCATATCTTCCTCATGGTCAGCACCTCTATCATCACTGAGCCTATTTCCAGTTACCAGCTCCCCGAGGGCTGCCGGCTGTACCTCACGGTAGGGAACCGCTCCTTCTCCCTGAATGGCTCGCTGAACGGCATCGAGCCGCCGGTCTCCAGTACCCCCACAGGGGACGCCACCTTAAACCCGCACACAGAGGTCTCCTGGTGTATTGGGCAGGACGGCGAGGAATTTCTGGCCGTGAGCTGTCCCATTGGCTCCTCCGGTGTCTGGATCACCCAAACCATCTCCTCCCAGGCTCTCACCGCCACCCTGCAAAGCGTCTATGGCCGGCAGATGCTCCTGCTGATCCTGTTCTCCGCCTTCATCGGCGCGGTGGTGCTACTGGTACTCAACCGCACCATCAACCGCCCCATCATCACCCTTCAATCCCGGATGTCTGCCATTGCCGAGGGCGACTTCACTCCTGACCCCACCATTGAGTGGAACAATGAGCTGGGCGACGTGGGCCGGGGCATCAACCACCTGTCCCAAAGCGTCCAGGGTCTGATGGAACGGCGGCTGGCCGACGAGAAGGACCGCCAGGATTTAGAGTATCAGATACTGCAAAGCCAGATCAACCCCCATTTCCTGTATAATTCCCTGAATTCCATCAAATGGATGGCCACCCTGCAAAGTGCCGACGGCATTGCGGAAATGACCACCAGTCTGGCCCATCTGATGAAAAGCGTAGCCAAGATACAGCAGGTCCTCATCCCCCTCTCCGAAGAGCTGTCCCTGTTCCGGGATTATTTCGTCATCCAGAAATACCGCTACGGCGGCTCCATCACCATGGCGGAGGAGATCGAGCCAGGGCTGGACGCCACCCTTATCCCCCGCTTCACCCTCCAGCCCCTGCTGGAAAACGCCATATTCCACGGCATCGAGCCCAAGGGCGCGGGAAGCATCCGCCTCACCGCCCGGCGCACCCCGGCGGGCGTGGAGCTGACCATCGCCGACGACGGCGTGGGCATGGAGCAGTCCCGGGCGGATGCGCTGCTATCCGGCCAGGTCAAGGGCCCCGACGGTCTGTTCCGCAGAATTGGGCTGAACAATGTCCACTCCCGCATCCAGTATGAGTTTGGCCGGGAATACGGCCTGAGTATTCAAAGCGAGCCGGGGAAATTCACCTGCATCAACGTCCGGCTGCCATTTGTCACAGGAGAGGAAACAGAAGGGGAGGATGTCAAATGACCGGCGTACTGCTGGTGGACGACGAGCCTTTGGTGCTGCTGGGCATACAGTCCATGCTGAAGTGGGAGGACTACGGCGCACAGGTCGTGGGCACCGCCCGCAACGGCGTACAGGCCATGGAGCTGATTGAAAAGCTGCGGCCAGAGCTGGTCATTGCCGACATCAAAATGCCGGCAATGGACGGCCTTCAGCTTATGGAGGCCGTCCAGGAAAAATACCGGGATCCACCCCTGTTTGTCATACTCACCAGCTTTGAGGAGTTTTCCTACGTCAAGGAGGCCATCAGCCGTCAGGCAGTGGACTATCTCATCAAGCTGGACCTGACGGAGCAGGCCCTGCTTGGGGTGCTGCGCAAGGCCCAGGAGCGGCTTGCCGCCCGGAAGCAGGAGACCCTGCCCGGCCGCCGGCCGCCCACAGAACGCTTTGGGATGCAGCCCTTCTACGACCGCTTTTTTGTCCGTCTGTTCAACAATCTCTTTGAAACAGAGGATCAAATGCGCACCCAGCAGAAGGAGCTGGGTGTGGATTTGTCCTTCGACGCCTACGCCGTGTGCTACTGCGAGCTGCCCGACCTCACCGCCCAAGGCATGAGCCAGGAGCGGCTGATGAACCTCTACTCCTCCACCACCCGCATGGCCTGGGAGACTGCCACCCGCTTCATGGCCTGCTACATCACCCCGCTGGACACCCGGCACTTCAACATCACCTTCTGCCTGTCCGAACAGGAGGCCCCTATCTACCGGCAGGTGGTGGGCGACGTGCTGCAAAAGGCATTGGAAATCGTCTACAACTATTTCAGCGTCCGTATGCTGTGCTCGGTGGGCTGCAAAGTGCCCCGGCCCATGGAGCTGAGCGAATCCTACTACACTGCCCGCCTGCGCCTGGGCGACCGCAGGCCGGGCGACGGGCCTATCATCTTCTTCGACCAGGAGAGCGGCGGCGCGGACGGTGCCAATGTGTTCGACATGGCGCTGTACAAAGACACCCTGATCCGCGCCTTTGAGGACCAGGATGCCGACGCTCTGGGGCAGACCATGGACCAGATCATCGACAGCATCCGCTCCTATCCCCTGCGGCAGCTCCAGGCCATGGACGCAGCCTGCAACCTGCTGTTCCTCTGCCTGAGCCAGTTCACCAACGGGGAGCAGATCATCTCCCAAATCTTTGCCAGGGAGCCGGAGGGCTACCGCTGCATCTACCGCCAGCGCTCCATTTCGGAAATCGCCGGGTGGATCGCCGCGCTGCGCGCCGGGCTGGTTCGGGCCATGCGGAGCCAGAAACGGGGCTACAAGGAGCAGATCATCCAACAGATTAAGGGATATATTCAGGCCAATCTGGACCAGAAGCTGAACCTGAACAACGTGGCCGCTGTCTTTGGCTTCTCTCCCAACTACCTTTCCCAGCTCTTTGCGCAATACGCTGGGTGCTCCTTCGTGGAGTACGTCACCCAGGAGAAGATCCGGGCAGCTAAGGAGATGATGCGGGAGGAGCACGTCAAATTCTACGAGATTGCAGAGCGGCTGGGCTTTGAAAACGCCTTCTATTTCAGCAAGGTATTCAAAAAGGTGGAGGGCTGCTCCCCAAGAGAATACGTCCAACGGCTGCGGGGAGGCAAATGAGATGGTACAGGAATATCTGAATTCCCTCCCGGAGGACCTGCGCAATTTGGACCTGCCCTTGGCGGCGGACCGCCCGCAGTGGGACGCCCTGCCGGAGGCGGTACGGGCGGCGCTGGTCCGCCGGGGCGTGGAATACCGGGACTTCCCATGGCCCGCGCTGACCTGCACAGACTGGCTGGTCTTTTTCCGAACCGGGGAGCGCACCGCCTTTGAGGACAAATATTTTCCCAGGCGGCGGGCCGTATGCGCCCTGGCCTTGGCAGAGTGCGTCCGGCACGATGGGCAATTCCTGGAGCCCCTTACCAACGGCATCTGGGCCATCTGCGAGGAGAGCGCATGGCAGCTCCCACCCCACAACAACTACATCCGGGACACCGCGCCCCTGCCTCTGCCCGATGTGGACCGACCGGTGCCCGACCTGTTCGCCTGTGAAACAGCCGCCACCCTGTCCCTCATCCGGGGCCTGCTGGGGCCGGAGCTGGAGCAGGCGGCCCCCGGACTTCCCGGTCGCATCCAGACGGAAATAGACCGCCGGGTGGTCCAACCCTACCTCCGCCACCACTTCTGGTGGATGGGAAACGGGGACGAGCCCATGTGTAACTGGACGGCCTGGTGTACCCAGAACGTTCTTTTGGCTGTATTCACCTCCGGCTACCCTCAGGGCGTGAAACGCACCGCCGTCAAGCAGGCGGCCTACAGTCTGGACTGTTTTTTGAAGGACTACGGTCAGGACGGCTGCTGCGAGGAGGGGGCGCTCTACTACCGCCACGCTGGGCTCACCCTCTGGGGCGCCTTGGAGGTGATGGACCGGGCCTCCGGCGCATAAGCGTTAAAATAGGTTAGCAAGAACATTGACTCGTTGGCGAGGGGCTTCGGCAAGCAGCAGAGCAATACCCTCCCAATGAGATAGGGCACAAGAA
>CATJRT010000187.1 GCA_949742895.1 uncultured Eubacteriales bacterium
CAACCGGGAGATCCGCCGCCGCACCAGGGTGGTAGGTACTTTCCCCGATGGCAACTCCGCTCTCATGCTGGTCTGTGCCAGGCTCCGCCATGTGGCCGCTACCCAGTGGGGTAACAAGAAATACATGAATATGAAGCACTTGGAGGCAGTTTCGGAAGATACCTCCATTGCCGGTTGACCTCTTTCTCCCAGAACTTGCAAACTTTTTTGCGCATTATTCTTGACAGTACCGGTCAGGAAAATGTCCGCGATTTCCCGGTTAGTGTACCCGTGGCTGTACTTCAACAGAATCAGTTCCCGGTATCGGGGCGGGAGTTGGGAAATGCACCATGCCAGGTGGTGTTCCTCCTCCGGAAACACAGGGAGGGGGTGATCGTCAAACGGCTCCTCGTTTTCCCTCCGTCCCCGCTCCCGCAGGAGGTCGATGGATTTGTTTTCGATGACAACGTAGATGAAGCCCCGCATTTTTGGGGAATCCAGCTCGGGGATGATTTTCATATTTTTTGCAATGCTTAAAAAGGCGTTATGTACAGCGTCCTCGGCGTCCTGCTCCCCGTGCAGGAGCTGCACGGCGGTCTTGAGCATGAAGCCGCGGTATTTGTGGTAAAGCCTTTCGAACTTCACCTTATCCTCCGGGCTTTCTATGGCGCTCAGATAGACTATCATCGCCGGCATCACCTCCAGGGCGCATTGAGGGAGCCGGTGTCCCGGTCCATCAGTCAAAGCGTGAATAAGGATACCATAAAATGACACGCTTTTCAAGGTTGCGGATCAAATTGGCTCCGTGTTCCAATGATATCCAGAGATGTGGCGCTGTTTTGCATGATTGGCCGTCATATTTCCCGTTCCTTCCCGTCCAGGCAGTTTTGCTTGGCGGCGGAAACGTCCAAATCAATTTCGGACAGGTCAAACGCCTGTTCACTGATCTGTCCTGTGTGGCGCAGGATGATAATGGTGACGAAAATCTTCGCCGCCACCGGTAGCCGGGTGTAGTCCACCTGCATGATGGATTGAATCTTTTTCAGCCGGAAGTATAGAGTGTTTTTGTGGATATTCAGCTTTTTGCATACTTGGGAGGGGTCCTTGATGTCCAGTAGATAGAGATAAAGAGTGGGACCGAGCTCGGTGCCGTTCTCCCGGTCGTACCGGAACAGCTTCATGAAGGGCGGATAGCAGAAGGACATAAGGTCGGTGTCCCTGGCCACCCGGCTGATCATGTCGTAAAGCCGGAGGTTGTCGTAGAGATAGAAGTGCCCCTCAGGGTCGAAGCGCGACCCGAGTTGGATGGCAGTAAGGGCCTCCTGGTAATAGGCCGCCATGTCGTAGATAGAGTGGAACTCTGAGCTGATGCCGATTTTCAAATCGTTGCGGACAAAAAAGCTGTCCACCCGGCCGGTGGCATAAGAGTCGGAGAAGTGACCTGGCTGGTCGCTGCACAGCAGGACGATGAGATTGTCCCGGATGCAGTAGATGCTGCCAGAGAAAATATGGTGGAGGTTGGCGGCCAGATTTTGCAGCTCGGAGCGCCGCTGGGCCGCTTTGGGGAAATATGCGGCAATGATGTGCAGACAGGGCAGAAGGGGCCAGCCATAGGCGGCCAGGCGGGGTTCCCACCGCTGGGCGGGGTCTGGGGAGCCGTCCAGCATGGCGGAGAAAAAGGTGGTGTAAAAGCTGGATTTATTGGTGGCATAAAAGTCCATGCGTTGAAGAACGATGCTGATGAGCCGGGCGATCTTTTTCAGATAGAGCTGGCCCAGGGGAGGCAGATCCTCATTCGGGCGGAGGAACAGGCTAAAGGCCCCGGCAGTGGTGCTGCCGATGAGGATGGGAACGTGATAGTGCTTGAAGTCCTGGCCGGCTGGGGTGATAAGCACCGGGTCGGAGGAGTGCTTGTGCAGCAGGTTCAGATTTTGCTGCTCTTGGATGTGCCGGAAGTGCTCCGGGCAGACGTAGCCACTCTCCACATCCCGCATCAGCTCTGTGCTACCGTATTCGGCAAAGCCCTCCCGGTGGGACAGGGCGATGTAGGTAAAGCTGTTGTCCAACAGCCCCACGGGATGGCCATAGAAATCAGCGACCCACTGGGCCAGCCGGTTCAGGTCATCCTCCATGGCGATCAGCTCCATAAACTCCTGAAGCTGGCTGTTAAAGCGGATGGATTCCTGTAGGCTCTCCCGCAGGAGCTGAAACGTTGTTAGAAAGGCGTCCGCAGTATAGAGGCACACAATGTTGTTGAACAGGGCGGAGATGGCGGCGGGCGGCTCCCCGCCGCACAGCAGCACCACTGAAAGCTGCTTTGGTTTCGGCGGACGTACCTGGGGTAGCCACCGGAGCAGAGTAGACAGTGTGGCAAAATAGAGGGTGTCGGAGGACATGGCGTCGTCATATCGGTCCAGGTGCTCCACAAACAGATAATCGGGATTGCAGTTTTGTTGCAAAACGACGATTGGGCTGGAGTTTAATATTGCCAGAACATCCTTCCATAACATGAAAAAGCCTCCTTTTTTGATTGTGATATCAGTTTAGCATAAATTTTGCAAAAAGAAAGAAAAAAATTTTGTTTTAATCTCATCAAAAACAGTAAATTAATTTCGTCAAAATATACAAAAAACATCTGGACATAATCGATCTTCTCAAAAAACTGTGTTGTAGAACAATGACGGGAGGACCGGGCAGCGTTAAGATAAAAACACAAAGGCAGCGGTCCAGGCCGCAGTCAATCAACACAGGAGGTATCAAGGAGTTATGGCAGTGATGAAACCCGTTGACCATACACCCAGCGACGACCGCGAGCGCATCATCGTCAAGAAGGTTTTTGACGGGGATGAGTACGACGTTGTGTACGTGAAGGGCACCCCCGGCAAGGACAAGGAAGAAATGGCCGCTATGCGGGCCAGCGGCAACGTGAACGCTGACCCTATGGCCGCCATGTTCAGCTACTGCGCCAAGCTCAATCCCCATACCTACCAGGCCGGCCCCGGCATCATCTGCGAGCAGGATGTGGCTGTGCGGATGCGGGATGGCACCACCATTTACGCTGACATCTACCGTCCCTCCGACAGCACGGAGAAGGTGCCCTGCATCGTGTCCTGGGGCTACTTCGGCAAGCGCGCGGCCGAGGGCCAGGAGAACTGGAAGCTGATGGGCGTACCGCCTCAGACCGTGTCCACCATGGCCAAGTTCGAGTCCGCTGACCCTGGCTACTGGTGCCGCTACGGCTACGCTGTGGCCAACGTGGATGCCCGGGGTGTGGGCAATTCCGAGGGCTACATCAATATGTGGGGCAGCGAGGACGCCCAGGACGGCTATGATTTTATCGAGTGGGCCGCCGCCCAGGCTTGGTGCAACGGCAAATGCACCCTGTTTGGCAACTCCGGCGTATGCATGGCCAACTGGAAAATCGCGGCCACTCAGCCCCCTCACCTGGCCTGCCTGGCCGCCTTCGAGGGCCAGTCCGACCTCTACCGAGAGAGCTACTTCTGCGGCGGCATCCCGAACCCCTCCTACGAGGCTAACATCGTCAAGGAGGTGGGCTGCAAGACCTTCATCGAGGACACCGTGGAGATGTGCTATCGCTATCCCGAATTCAACAGCTACTGGAAGGACAAGCAGGTGAAGTGGTCCCAGGTCAAGGTGCCCACCTACGTCACCGGCGGCTGGGTCCACCACCATCTGCGCGGCTCCATCGAGGGCTTCCGCCGCATCCGCTCCCCCAAGAAGTGGCTGCGCATCCACCGCGACTTCGAGTGGCCCGATTCCTACCGCAACGAGACGGTGGAGGAGCTGCGCAAGTTCTACGACCGCTACTGTAAGGATATTTACAACGGCTGGGAGTTCACCCCCCGGGTCCGCGTGGACGTGATGGACGCCTATGACTACGACTACAAGCCCCGTCGGGTGGAGAAGGAATTCCCACTGAAGCGCACTGTGTACAAGAAGCTCTACTTGAACGCAGCCGGCATGGACGGCGGCTTCGAGCCCTTTGCTGCCGAGAGCGAGGTGAGCTACGATCCCAAGACCGAGACCACCCAGTTCGACATCCGCGTCAACGAGGACGTGGAGATCACCGGCTATATGAAGCTCCATCTGTGGGTGGAATGCCGGGGCCACGACAACATGGACCTGTTCCCCTGGGTGCTGAAGCTGGGCCAGAACAAGGAGTATCTGCCCATCGAGTGCATGGGTGCGCCCTACCGCGGAGCATGGGCCTTCCTGCGCTGCTCCTACCGGGAGCTGGACAGGTCCGCCACTGACTTCCAGCCCATCCACGCCCACCTGAAACGGGAGCCCTTCAAGCCCGGCGAAATCGTCCCCGTGGACATCGAGTTCTACCCCCACAGCCGCGTGTGGCACAAGGGTGAGTACATCAGCGTCCGTCTGGCGGGCAGGTTCATTAAGAGCGAGTGGTTCCACGACGTATCCATGGACCACGAGGTGGACAACGGCGACGGCATCCACGTAATCCACACCGGCGGCCAGTACGGCTCCTATCTCCAGATTCCCACCATCCCCCCGAAGTACACCAGCGGCGACTATGTTTACAAAGACTAAAAGCGCTTTTGTCCCCGCCCCGAGCGGGGTGGGGACAGACAAAAAGCAGCGGAGGCGGCTGTGTTTATAACGACTGATTTGTCATGGTTCCGCCAAAAATCGATTATCAGAAAGGAAAACCTGCTATGACCATTAACGAAGAAGCTATTGAGGCACTGTGCAAGAAAGCGGCCAGCCTGTTCGGCGGCCAGCCCTCCGACTACAGCGGCGACACCCGGTTCAATGAGGATCTCCACTTCAAGAGCGTCCACTTTGTCCAGTTCAGTGCTGTACTGGAGGATGTATTCGATGTCGAGGTGCCCTACATGGAGTTCTGCAAGCTTCAGACCTTTGCCGAGGCCGGTGAGTTCATGCGGGAGAAGCTGGAGAGCTGAGCGCATTACCGCCCGTTCAAAAAAGAGAGGAATATAAATGAATAAACAAAAAGGCATCAGCGTGTTTTTGCCCGCCTTCGGCGTGAAGGGCTGGGGCATTGCCATTATGGGCATGGCGTTCTACTACTTTTGGCAGGGTCCCATCCATGTGGCCGTCAACTTCTACTATGCGTACTTCGAGGGGATGTTTGGCTGGAACAACACCCAGGTGTCCACCGCCGTCACCATCGGCCTGCTGATGGGTGTGCTGGGCATCTTCATCTGGGGCCCGCTGAACAAAAAGCTGGGCGCGAAAGCCGTCTCTGTCATTGGCCTGCTGGGCGGCGCAGCGTCCACCATGATCTTCGCCCTCGCCCCCAGCATCGTCACGCTGTACATTGCGGTCATCCTGTTCGCCTTCTTTGCCGTGGGCTATTCCCAGATCGGCGTGGCCACCTTTGCCGCTAACTGGTTCCCCCGTACCCGCGGTATGTATATGGGTATGGCCACCATGGGCATCACTGCCTCCAGCGCAACATTTACCCTGATTACCAGCATCCTGGTACCCAAATGGGGCCTGATGCCTACCCTGGCCATGTTCTCCATCATTATGGTGGTGGTGGCCGTTCTGGTAGCCCTGTTCGCCAAAAACAACCCGGAGGAGGCCGGCGCCTGGCCGGACAACGACAAGACCGTTTCCCGTGAAGAGCTGATAGCCGAGGCCAAGGCTGCTGAGGAGTATAAAAAGCGCTCTCCCTGGACCCTTCAGGCTGTCCTCAAGTGCCCGTACACCTGGACCATCGGCATCGGCTGGGGCCTGTGCATGATGGCGGCGGGCGGCTTCATTGCCCAGCTCGTGCCCACCCTGATTTCCTTCGGCCACGATCCCAACCTGGGCATCATCCTGCTCAGCTCCATGTGGCCTGCCGGCGTGCTGGGCAACTGGATCGGCGGCGTGGTGGACAACAAGTTCGGCACCCGCACTGCCTCCATCATTTTTGCCGCCTGTGAGGTACTGGCCTGCGTGGGCCTGGTGGCGATGGGCAGCAGCGTGGTCGTAGCCACCGTCTGTACCGCCGTCCTCATGGCTGCCATGTCCGCCTTCTCTAACGTCACCGTGTCCATGGTCACCAACGTGTTCGGCCGTCAGGACTTCGAAAACGCCTGGCCCGTGGTGTCCGTGCCCTTCAAGGCGGTGGAGAGCTTTGGCCCCCTGGTTATCTCCCTGGTCGCCGCCGCCACCTCCTTCACCATCAGCTATGTGGTGCTGGCCGTAGCCCTGGTAGTTGCTATTGCTCTCATGCTGGCAACCACCACCAGGCAGATTGGAAGCCAGGTCCATGCAGGAAAGTAAGAGCCTATCCCAGAATTAGACGTGCGCAGATAGCGCAGTCAGATTTTACGCTGGGCAAGGCGATTTGACACAGGAATACTTTGTGTATTTCAAGTCAAATCAACGCAGCACAGCGGAAAATATGCAAGCTGGCTGTGTGCGGATCATTTTGGGATTGGCTCTTAGCCGGATATAGCAGCATAAGATCAAACTGTTTTGGGAGGGCCTGTCCGCGGGCGACGCAGGGCCGGCCCTCCCCGCTTGTAAGGAGGAACAGCCCATGGAAGCGAGCCAGACGCCGGCGGCGGGCTATTTCAAGGTGACACAGCCCCTGCCCCGAGTGTTTCGCATGGAGGACCCCAGGGGAGTGTTTCTCACTTTGCTGGTGGGAAACGAGCGGGCTTTTCTGGCGGATACCGGCATGGGCGTGGGCGACGCGGCACAGGCGGTGCGGGAGCTGACCGGAAAGCCGGTCATCGCCGCCAACACCCATGGCCATATTGACCACACTGGGGGAAATTACCAATTCGGGCAGGTGTGGCTGTCCCCGGAGGAGATGCCCATACTCCGGGACGGGCTGGCCCACGAACGGCGGCAGCCAATCTTGGACATGGAGGACGCGCCCATGCCGCTGGAGTTCGACCCGGTGGGTTTCCTGGGCTACAGCGGGGACAACCTGCTGGAGTTGAGAGCGGGGCAGCGCTTCGACCTGGGCGGGCTGGCGGTGGAGGCCGTCCCCCTGCCCACCCACACCAGGGGCTCGATGGGCTTTTTCTGCCCCGAACTGGAACTATTGCTCACTGGGGACAGCCTGTCCACCTTCGTCTATCTGGTGTTCCCGGAGAGCTGCACCGTCTCCCAGTACTTGGAGGAGCTGGACCGGATCGAATCCATTCCGTTTACCAGGATGCTGTCTGCCCACGAAGCGCAGATCATGGGCCGGGAGCATTTTGGGGCGTTCCGCCGCTGTGCCCAGGCCCTGCAGCCAGAGAAATCGGTGCGCTTCCGCAATCCCCTGTTCCCGGACCGGCCGGGACGGATGTTCATCTACGAAGCGTCCTGCTGCTCCAAGGGGTATGCGGCACTGGTCTACACAAAGGACAAGCTGGGGAAAGACTGATCCAATGCGCCATCGGTGCTTTGTGGATTTTTTTTGCCGCAGCTTCATTATGATTTCTTGAAAGAAACACAATTATTCCTGCGAAATTCCGCCTCGCCAGGGCAAAAAATCGTTCACAAATCGCTCTTATCGATTGAATCAGTTCTTCCTTGGATACCATTACAGAATGAAAGGAAATAACCTATGACACTGGTTGAAAACCTGATTGAAAAAGCAAAGCTGAATCCCAAGCGGGTAGCCCTGGCGGAGTGTGACTCGGAAAAGACCCTCCAGGCTGCCCGGATCGTGCTGGATTCCGGTGTGGGCTTCCCTGTGCTGGTCAACGACCCGTCGGTTATCCGGGAGACGGCAGAAAAGGCCGGTGTGGACCTCACCGGCATGGAGATCGTGGACACCACCGACAACGATGCCAAGGACGCCCTGGTGGCCCAGTATTACCCCATGGAGCCGGTGCGGGACCTGTCTGAGAAAGCTTGCCGCCGGAAGATCAACAATCCCATGGCCTACGCCATGATGCTGGAGGCGGTGGGTAAGGTGGACTGCTCCTTCCAGGGCCACACCAACACCACCGGCGACGTGCTGCTCACCGCCCTGAGCATCATCGGCCTTCAGGCTGGCGTGAGCACTCCGTCCATCTTTGCCCTGGTGGAGACCCCAGGCTTTGAAGGTCCCGAGGGCAATGTGATTGTGTTCACCGACTGCGGACTGAACACCGAGCCCGACGAGGAGCAGCTTGCTTCCATCGCCATTGCGGCGGCGGACAACATCCGATCTATCATGGGCTGGGAGCCGAGGGTGGCCTTTCTCTCCTTCTCCACCGACGGCAGCGGCCGGGGCGTCAGTGTAGACAGGGTGTGCGCCGCGCTGGAGAAGGTCCATATCCTGCGCCCCGACATCAAGGCGGACGGCGAGTTCCAGCTTGACGCCGCCATCGACCCCAAGGTGGCCGCGGCCAAGGTCAAGCGTCCCTCCGAGGTGGCGGGCAAGGCAAACATCCTGGTGTTTCCCGACCTGAACTCCGCCAATATCGGTATCAAGCTGGTCCAGCGCTTTGCCCATGGCCTGGGCGTGGGCCACACCCTGTCCGGCTTCAAAAAGCCGGTTGCAGACTCCTCCCGTGGGGCCACGGTGGAGGAGATGGTGGGCGACATCGCCATGGTGGTGCTGGCCGCTGCGGAAGGTTAAAGTGAGAGGAGTACAGACATGGAAAAGGAATATCTGATCCTCACCCTCAGCCCTGGCTCCACCTCCACCAAAATGGCGGTATTCAAGGGCACAAAGCAGCTCTATAAGGCCAACGTGACCCACGACCCGGCGGTGCTCAAGGGTTTCGGGGAGATCATCGACCAGCTCCCCTACCGCCGGGAGACCATCCTGGCTGAGCTGGATAAGGCGGGCGTCAGACTGGAGGACATCGACGCCTTTGCCGCCTACAGCGGCGCACTGGTGAACACCGTGGGCGGCATCTACCCGGTGAACGACGCTCTGCTCCAGCACTCCTGTGAAGGCAAAACCGCCAAGCACCCGGCCATGTTGGGCGCGATGCTCATCCATGACCTGGCCCAGGACAGGAGGGTCCCCGCCTATGTCATCGACCACCCGGACTCCGACGAGTTCAGCGACCTGGCACGAGTCACCGGTATGTCCGGCTGCTGGCGGCAGAGCAAGCTCCATGTGCTCAATCAGAAGGAGGTGGCCCGCCGGATGGCCGCTGAGTTGGGCATCCGCTATGAGGACGGGAACTTTATCGTGGCCCATGTGGGCGGCGGTCTGTCCGTGGCGGCCCACTACAAGGGCATGATGGTGGACGGCAACGACGTCATCAACGGATCCGGTCCCATGGCGCCCAACCGCTCCGGCGATGTGCCCGCAGGGGACGTTATCCGGATGTGCTTTTCCGGCAAATACACCGAGCGCCAGATGCGGGAAAAAGTGGGCAAGACCGGAGGTCTGCTGGGCCACCTGGGCACCGACGACGCCCGGATCATCGAGCAGCGCATCGCCGAAGGCGACCAGTATGCCAAGCTGATCTTTGACGGCATGGCCTATCAGCTTGCCAAGGCCGTCGGCTCCTATGCCGCCGTGTTGGAGGGCAGGGTGGACGGCATTGTCCTCACCGGCGGCGTCAGCAACAGCGCCCGCTTTGTGGAGGAGGTGTCCCGCCGGGTGGGCTGGATCGCCCCCGTCAAGGTGTACGGCGGTGACTTCGAGATGGAGGCCCTGGCGGCGGGCGCGGTCCGAGCCCTCACAGGACAGGAGGAAGCCCGTGAGTACACCGGCCAGCCAGTTTGGTCCGGTTTCCCCTACGCCCCGGAATTTGACTGAGCCATGATACACGGCGTCGGAATTGACCTAATTGACGAGAGGCGGCTGGGGCCGCTGGATGATCCGCAGGACCCCTTCATCACGAAGGTCTACACTCAGGCGGAGCAGGCTCAGGCGCTGGCCTCTCAGTACCCCCGGAGGTACTACGCCGAGCGGTTCGCCGCCAAGGAGGCGCTGTTCAAGGCTCTGCGCATCAGCGGGGACGGGGTGCACTTAAGCGAGATCGAGACGCTGAACGGTGAGCACGGTGCGCCCTTCATCCAGCTCTACGGCAGCCTGGAACAGCGGGCGCGGGAGCTGGGAATTACCGCTATCCATGTGTCCCTGTCCAACGACTCTCCCTATTCCACGGCCTTTGTGGTGTGTGAGAAAGAGTGAAAAAGCGCTCCTTCCGCCTGCGGCGGAAGGAGCGCTTTTTGTGCGGATATCGGACGCACTATCACAACAATGGGGAAAAACCAGTACGCACGGGACAGTCCCCGCTGTTGGTAGGGCTTTGGAGTCAAATGTTACACAGCCAGGAAGAACTTGACGAGGAACAGCAGGGAAATGACGTAGGTCAGCACGGATACATCCTTGGCCTTGCCGGTGAACACCTTGATGACGGTGTAAGAAATGAGGGCCAGACCAATGCCATGGCCGATGGAGCCGGAGATGGGCATGGCCAGCAGCATGATGAACACAGGAGCGGCGGTGGCCATATCGTCGAAGTTGATGTTCTTCAGCCCGCCGAGCATCAGGATGCCCACATAGATGAGAGCCGCAGAGGTGGCGGGAGCGGGGATGATGGCTGCGATGGGGGCAATAAACATACAGGCCAGGAACAGAATGCCGGTGGTCAGGGCGGTCAGGCCAGTGCGGCCGCCGGCTTCTACACCGGAGGCGGATTCCACAAAGGTGGTCACGGTGGAGGTGCCGGTGCAGGCGCCCACTACAGTGCCGACAGCATCGGAGAGCAGGGTCTCCCGCATCTGGGGCATATTGCCGTTTTTGTCCACCATCTTTGCCCGGTTGGCGGTGGCGATGACAGTGCCGATGGTGTCGAACATATCAATGATACAGAAGGTGATGACCAGGATGATGACGGTGGACCAGCCCAGGGAGAACAGAGTGGAGAAATCGAACTTAAACAGGGTGGTCTGCGCCATATCGCCAAAGGGAGGCAGCCAGTTGGCGGTGGTCAGGGAGGCAAAGGGATTGACGCCCAGGAAGAGAGCCTGACCGGCCCAGTTGATGACCGAGGCAATGAGCATACCGAAGAGCACCGCGCCCTTGATCTTGTAGTGGGCCAGGATGATGATGGCGAACAGGCCAATGAACATGGTCGCTACAGTGAGCACCATGGCGGGCCAGTACTCGCCCAGGGCCTCCTTGGCGGTGCTGGCGGCCAAAGCCCCGAAGAAGTCCTTCATGACATAGTTCTCATTGGCCGCGCCCACGCCGGCATTGGAGCCAAAGCCGATGTTCATCAGCATCAGGCCGATGGCGGGGCCGACGCCCAGGCGTACGCCCAGGGGGATAGCCTCTACGATCTTCTCGCGGACATTAAGTACAGAGAGGATTACGAAGATGAGGCCTTCAATGAGGATGATACACAGACCGGCCTGGAGACCGGCCAGGTAGGAGCAGCCCGCTGCGCCAGCGATCTGAGCGATCACCACGGCAAAGTAGGAATTCAGGCCCATACCGGGGGCCAAGGCAAAGGGCTTGTTGGCCAGGAAGGCCATGCAGAACATGCCGATGGCGGAGGCCAGACAGGTGGCCAGGAATACGCCGTTCCAAGCGGCGGCACCGTCGGTGCCGAAGCCGCCGAATGCGCCCTGTCCGAAACCGACGATCAGGTTGGGGTTCAGGGCGATGATGTAGGCCATCGTCATGAACGTAGTGAGGCCGGCCACGATCTCGGTGCGTACCGTGGTGCGGCTCTCACTCAGCTTGAACATTTTTTCCATAGCAAAACTCCCTCTCCAAGTTTTCCCTTCGGTATCATCGGAGCGGCAGAAAAAACAAAACAGCCCGGAATCGAAAAGTGGTTCCGCGCCTGTTTGGTTTTTCGGTAGTTGCCGGATAGGCCGCCAGTAGAGACTCGGGAGCCATTTCATCCCGAATATACCGAAAGATATTGAGTTGACTTTACTATAATACCACAGGCTTCGGAAAAATTCTACATTTTTTTTCCATACCCCAAATTTTCATTACATTTTGACAAGAAGGGACAGGAATAGTATAATGTCTCTCGTACAAATCACAATGGCGCCGGGTTGTCCGGCACGATAGGAGAGATGAGCTGTTATGACCTATGAAATGACTGTGGCGGGGGTTACCCGCCAGCTTCCCCTGCGCCCCATCAGCGACACCACCATGATTGCCGCCTTCGTCATCTTCGGCGACGTGGAGCTGACTTGCGCCTGTGCACGGGAGCTGCTGAAGATCGCACCAGAGTTCGACTACATGGTGGCCCCAGAGGCCAAGGCCATCCCTCTGGCCCACGAGATGGCCCGGCAAAGCGGCCGCAACGAGTATTTTCTGGTGCGCAAGGCCCCAAAGCTGTATATGGACGGCGTGTTCGAGGCGGTGGACCGCTCCATCACCACCGTGGGGGAGCAGAAGCTATACATGGACGGCAAGGACGCCCGGACGATCCAGGGTAAGCGGGTGCTCATCCTGGACGACGTGATCTCCACCGGCGGGTCGCTGGCGGCGGTGGAAAGCCTGGTGGATCAGGCCGGCGGCATCGTGGCAGGCCGGATGGCCATCCTGGCGGAGGGTGGCGCGGCCAAGCGGGACGATATCCTGTTCCTGGAGCCGTTGCCCCTGTTCGGCAGCGACGGCAAGCCGCTGGCGTGAAAAAAGGACTGCCTGCCGGGATAATCCGGCGGGCAGCGGTTTATGCAGCGGATTTGCACCTGAAGAACCTGAACTGCGTCTCCGAGCATACCACCGCAATGAAGATGAGGAAGAAGCCCAGGTACATCAGCGGCGCAGGGCTTTCGGCTCCGAACAGTACGGAGAACGCCACGCCAAAGGGGGCCTCCAGGGCCAGCAGTACTGAGGCAGACGAGGGATCGGTGTACTTCTGTCCCACGTTCTGGAACAGCAGGCCCAGGGAGGTGGCGGCGATGGCCAGGTAGACCAGCACCCACCAGGCCCGCATGGGCAGGCCCTCCGACGGGAAGCCGTGGGTAAACAGCACTCCGGCCCAGCTGCACAGGGCCATAACGGCAAACTGGATGACAGTGAGCAGAAAAATGTCCTGTTCCTTGGAAAATTTGGACACCGCCACGATGTGGCAGGCGTAGAGGAAGCCGGAGCACAGGGTGAGCAGGTCGCCCATAGTGAGGGCCAGCCCTCCGTCCCAGGATACCAGCCCGATGCCCGCCACGCACAGCAGGGCAGCCAGCACATTATAGCGGGTGGGACGGAGCCGGTCCACCACCCAGTAGAGGAAGGGGACGATGACGCAGTAAACGGCGGTGAAAAAGGCGTTCTTCCCTGGTGTGGTCTCCATCAGGCCGTAGGTCTGCACCGCATATGCGGCGAACATGAACAGTCCCAGTCCCGCGCCCTGCCACAGACAGCGCAGGTCCATATGCCTCCACCGCTTCCAGAACGCCATGGCCAGCAGCGCCGCCGCTAAGGTGAAGCGGAAGGCCAGCAGAAACATGGTGTCCACATGATCCAAGGCATCCTTCATGATGAAGAAGGTGGTGCCCCAGATGAGGGTGGCGCACACGATCATGGGCTTGGCCAGCTTTTTCAGGACGGTCTCATTCATAGCCTTCAACTCCAGGATGAAAAAATGGGGACGGGATATACTCTGAACAAACGAAAGGGGGTGGTATGATGCTGCCGCAGGAATTTTTTGACGGCGATACCGTGGACATAGCCCGAGCTATGGTGGGGAAGTATCTCATACGGCAGTACGCGGGCGTTACCCTTGCCGCCCGCATCACCGAGACAGAGGCCTATATAGGCCGGATGGACAAGGCCTGCCACGCCTACGGCTACCGCAAAACGGAGCGCACCAAGATCCTCTACGCCCCGCCGGGAACGGCCTATGTGTACCTCATCTACGGGATGCACTGCTGCCTGAATTTTGTCACTGAGCCAGAGGGGGAACCGGCGGCGGTACTCATCCGGGGGCTGTCCCCCCGGCACAACCAAGATATCATAGCAGAAAACCGGTTCCATTGCAAGTATGCAGATGCAAGCGCGTACCAGAAGAAAAATTTTCTCAATGGTCCCGGCAAGCTCTGCGCCGGGATGAACATCGACCGGCGGCTCAACGGCCTGCTCTACGGCTCTCCGGAGTTGTTTCTCTGCGAGCGGATGGAGGACGCGGGGCTGACCACCCCGCAGGGCGATAACGAAACGTTGAATATCAAGGTTGGAAAACGAATCGGCATCGACTACGCCGAGGAGGCCATCGACTTCCCTTGGCGGTTTTTTGTTGAGACGTAACAGGCGGTCCGTGCCGTCGTATATATCTTTAGAGGTGAAAGAACATGACGCGAAAAAGAGTATGTCTGTCCATTGCCGCTGCCGTCCTGCTGCTCCTGTTTCTGGTGTACGAGGGTGCCATCGTATTCGACCACAGCGGCGACTACAGGGGCGAAGTCCTGTATTGGAACGACGCGAAGTATGTATACGCCTCCGGCGCATACCGCGAGGGCAGGACCATCGCGAAAACCGCAGACGGAAGCCGGATCAACGAAGTCACAGGGGACAATACCCATACATTTGTGGTGGTGCGTAACTTTCTTGACGACACCCTGATGGTGCGGGAGGGTTACGAGGTCCCCACCTCCGGTAAGATCACCACCGCATACTGGGGGCACAATGAGATTGCCGACCCCGCGTTTTTCGATGCGATCACCTATATCCTGGAAAATGCGGAGACGGATTTTGAATACACAACGGACGGGATCTTTATGCTGAAGGACGGTCAGGAAATGTGCGCGCTGTATGTGGGATACGAGGGCTGCCCGGTGGCTGCATGCTGGCTGGGTTATATGGGAACCGTGAACGGGACCTGGTACATCACCACGGAAATCGGAGATCAATTTGACGCCAGCGGCGCTCCAAAGCCCAGCCGAGTCTCCTGCTATACGATACCGCAGAAATATGCACAACTGCTTGAAAACTTCAAATGAAGAACAAACAGCCCTGAAAGGCGCGCCTTTCAGGGCTGTTTTCAGCGGATCTGCCCGGTTCCCCGGACGATATACTTGTAGGTGCAAAGCTCCGCCAGCCCCATGGGGCCGCGGGCGTGGAGCCGCTGGGTGGATATGCCCATCTCGCAGCCCAAGCCGAACTCTCCTCCGTCGGTAAACCGGGTGGAGGCGTTCCAGTACACGGCGGCGGAGTCCACCAGGGCGGTGAAGCGTTTGGCTGCTTCCTCATCCGCCGTGACGATGGACTCGGAGTGGCCGGTGGAGTGAGCGGCGATGTGGGCGGCGGCTTCGTCCACGCGATCCACCACCTTCACCGCCAGGATATAGTCCAAAAACTCCGTGTCGAAATCCTCCGGACCGGCGGGCGTA
>CATJRT010000188.1 GCA_949742895.1 uncultured Eubacteriales bacterium
CAGCAGCAGGCCCTGGGAAGCGGTGTAGGTGGTGGTCAGGGCGCCTGCGGCCAGGGAGCCGTGGACGGTGCCGGCCGCGCCGGCCTCGGACTGCATCTCGATGACCTTCACGGTCTGGCCGAAGATGTTTTTCCGGCCTGCCGCGGCCCACTGGTCCACATTGTCCGCCATGGGGCTGGACGGCGTGATGGGATAGATGCCCGCCACCTCGGTAAAGGCGTAGGACACGTGGGCGGCGGCGGTGTTGCCGTCCATGGTTTTGAACTTGCGTGCCATTGTGTTTTTCCTCCTTTTCATATGGGCGGGGATCGCCCATATGCTTGTCTCGAATACGCCTTACAGTGTATCATGTTTTTGCGGGTTTTGCAATTCCTTATTGTGATTTTTTTACCAAAGGGCAGAGCGTGGCTGTTACACGCCGAAGGTACGCTGCGGATAGGCAGCGTATTGCGGCCCGGTCCTTGCGGTCCGGGAGAAAGCGTGATACAATGTATCAATGTTTGACGAAAGAGGTGGAGCCTATGGTGTACAATGTGGTCTCGCTGGGTCTTCAGGGGGTATCAGGCTATCTGGTCGCCGCCGAGTGCGCCCTGTCCGGGGGTCTGCCCGCCTTCGATGTAGTAGGCCTGCCCGACGCCGCCGTGAAAGAGGCTCGGGAGCGGGTGCGCTCCGCCATCAAGTCCAGCGGGTTTGATTTCCCCGTCTCCCGTATCACCGTGAACCTGGCCCCCGCCGGACAGCGCAAGGCGGGCACAGTGTACGACCTGCCCATTTTGGTGGGTATTCTGGCGGCAGGTGGGCAAATTTCGTTGAAAAACGAGCGGGAGTCTGCCTTCCTGGGGGAGCTGTCCCTGGATGGGCGGCTGCGTCCGGTGCCCGGTATGCTGCCCATGGCGCTGGCAGCGAAGCGGGCGGGAGTGGATCGGCTGTTTGTTCCAGCGGACAACGCCCCAGAGGCCACCCTGGCGGATGGTCTGACGGTGTTTCCGGTGCGGACGGTGGAAGAGCTGGCGGGCCACCTGAACGGGGAGCGGCCTATTGCTTCCGCCCCGGTGTGGTGTCCGTTGGACCCGCCCCGGTCCGGCCCGGATTTCAGCGAGGTGAAGGGTCAGGAGCGCACCAAGCGGGCGCTGGAGGTGGCCGCCGCCGGGGGCCACCACATTCTGATGACGGGCAGTCCCGGCTCAGGCAAGTCCATGATGGCCAAGCGCCTGCCCTCCATCCTGCCTGACCTGACCCGTGAGGAGGCGCTGGCCTGCACGGAGATATATTCCGTCATGGGCTTTACCACACGGGATCGGCCCATGGTCCGCCGCCGGCCCTTCCGCGCCCCCCACCACACCACCTCCGCCGCAGGGATGACCGGGGGCGGCTCTACCCCCCGGCCAGGAGAGATTTCCCTGGCCCACAATGGGGTGCTGTTTCTGGACGAGCTGCCCGAGTTCCGCTCCGACGTGCTGGAGGTGCTCCGCCAGCCCCTGGAGGACGGGCAGACCCAGATTTCCCGTGTGTCCGGTTCGGTAACGTACCCCAGCCGGTTTATGCTGGTGTGCGCCATGAACCCCTGCAAGTGCGGCTGGTACGGCCACCCGTCTGGCCGGTGTACCTGTACGGAGCAGGCGGTCCGCCGCTACCTGTCCCGGTTATCGGGGCCTATGCTGGACCGCATCGACATCTGTGTGGACGTGCCCGCGCTGGATTATGATGAGCTGTCCGGGGCCGCTGCCCCGGCAGAGTCCTCAGAGACCATCCGAGCGCGGGTGAATGCCGCCCGAAATATCCAGACTGCCCGGTACGGTCCAGACGGTCCCGCCTGCAACGCCCAAATGGGTCCCAAAGAGCTGCGGACGCACTGCAAGTTGGATGAGGGGGGTCAGCAGCTGATCCGGGGAGCCTACGACCGGCTGGGGCTGACTGCCCGGAGCTCCGCCCGTATCCTCCGTGTGGCCCGGACCATCGCCGACCTGGACGGTGCGGCGGACATCGCTGTCCATCATTTAGCGGAGGCATTGCAGTACCGTCCTCCGGATCATCTGCGGGCTTGAGAATCTGGAGGAGGGTACATATGAAAAAGTGGTATGACGAGGAATATGAGTTTGAAATCGAGGTGATTGGTTTCCTGCACGGCGACCACACTGAGCGGTACTGCCGGAATGGAGAGGAGATCGGGGACCGGTACACCTGCACCTACGGCTGTCCCGTCAACGGGGATGGTCAGGGAATATGCTCCAAGGCCATGACTGGGCTGTTTCCCATTATGGAGGCGGTCCGGAGCGGCGGAGACCTGGAGAACGTCGGCGGCGAGAGCAGGTACAGCAAGGTTGTGGTTTGTCCAGATGGCTGTGTGATGTTTCGGTTGACCGCAAAAAAGCTGGGCAATGAAAACTTTTTCAAGGGACAGTTTTTTGATGGTCCATTTCTTTAATGTATTTTTGTTGCAGGAGCAGATGAAAAGCCTTCCCCGGCTGTGCCGGGGAAGGCTTTCTTTACCGTTCCACCATCTTCCGTTTGAACAACAGGATGGCTGCGGCCATCATTGCAGCCGCCCAGGCGGCCACGATCAGCAGGTGTCCGGGCAGAGCTGCCCAGTTTCCCGCCAGCGCGGCCTTGGCCCCGTCCACCCCATGGGCAAAGGGGAGCAGATAGGCCGCAGTTCTGAACGGTCCGCCAATCAGCGACAGGTCGAACCAGATGCCCGCCAGCCAAGCGGTGGCGTTGGTGAGGACGGCCCCGCACATACCGCCCACCTGCTTGTCGTTGAACAGGGTGCCGCAAAGCAGCCCCAGGGCGATGAACAACAGGGCGGAGGGCAGGAGGGACGCTGCCGCAGCCAGCAGCTCCCAGCTCAGGGGAAGGCCCAGGGCTACCGCCGCCCCCAGGCAGATGACAGTCTGCCCCGCCGCCATGGGGACCATGGGCAACAGGTAGCCCAGCAGGAAGTCCGCCGCCGTCATGGGAGAGGCCACCAGTCGGGACAGGAAGGCGGAGGTGCGATCCCGGGCCAGCAGCAGCCCGGAGAACAGGGCCAGGAACGTCAACCCGAAGAAGGCGATGCCTGGGGCCAGGGTATCCAGCTCGAAGATGTGCACCGGGACATTGCGCTGGATCAAGTTCATCAGCACCAGCAGCACCAGGGGAAAGCCCAGCCCGAAGAACATGGTCAGCGGGTCCCGGAGCAGCTCCTTTGTGTTGCGCTTTGCAAATGCCATTGCCCTCATGATGCCATCTCCTCTCCAGCCAGTGCTAAAAAGGCGTCTTCAAAGGTGTCCCGGCCCGCCAAAACCCTCAGCTCCGCTGCGGTTCCAACGGCCCGGAGACGGCCTGCATTCATGACGCCGATGCGGTCGGCCAGGGACTCCGCTTCCTCCAGATAGTGGGTGGTGAGGATGATGGCGGTATGTCCCTTCAGCCCCCGGATGACGTCCCACAGCTCCCGCCGGACCAGCACGTCCAGTCCCAGGGTGGGCTCGTCCAGGAACAGCACCTCCGGGCAGGACACCAGAGCCATGGCGATGGACAGCCGCCGCTGCCACCCGCCGGACAGGGTCCTGGCCCGGTGCTTTGCCCAGGGTACAAGGCCGAGCTGCTCCATTACTTCTCCGGTTCTGGCCTTCGGCTGACCGTAGATGTTTGCCATCAGCTCCAGGTTTTCCCCCACTGTCAGGTTGGGGGCTATGGCCGTCTCCTGGGGGGATATGGCCAGCACCTCCTTGGCCTGGTGGCTTTGGGTGCGGACGCTGTGCCCCATCAGCTCTGCGTCCCCCTCGGTGGGGACGGTGAGGCAGGACAGCATTTTGATTGTCGTGGATTTTCCGGCCCCATTGACCCCCAACAGGGCGAACACCTCCCCTGCCGGGATGGACAGCTCCAGCCGGTCCACCGCCCTGCGGCCTCCATATTCCTTGGTAAGGCCCAGAATTTGAATTGCATTCACGGCTTTTCTTCCTCCTTTTGCGCCGCTCGACCCTGACGCAGCGATTCATCCATAAAATTCATCATACCGTCGAAGCCCACAATGGCAATACCCTTCTTTTTGTCCGCCATGAGCAGCAGGCTGTCTCCCGGCTCGATCTCGAACAGGTCCCGCACCTCCTTGGGGATGACGATCTGACCCTTGTCCCCCACCCGCACGGTGGAGAGGAACTGGTCTTTGGGTAGCTTCATCTTCAATGTGATTCCTCCCATTAGTTAAACTTTTCCCACTTATTATAACTCGGGGAACCGCGGCTGTCAAGAGGGAAGCTGTGGGCTCTGCCCCGCCGGGCCTGTTCCGGTGCAGTTCTTTTCCGTCAGCCTCGCGCATAAGGTGCAGGGAGGTGAATTCATATGCGAAAGAAACGGACAAGTAGGCCCCTGCTGCGCTCCCTGCGGCTGGGCGCGGCGGTATTTGTGGGTGGACTGGCAGTGTGGCTGATGTGGCTGGTGGGGGACCCCGCCGCCGCCCTTCAGGAGCTGGGAGAGCTGGTGGACATGGCTCAGGTGGCCACAATGCTGCTGTCGGAGGAGCTGGGGATGGAGGCGGACTCCGGTGGGCTGTCCGGCTGGGACAGGCTGGTGCTGGCCCAATCCTCCCTGCTGGGCGGACCTGTTCCTTCGGAGGAGCCGGAGCCGTCCCCCACGCTCCCACCGGCCCCCACTCCCACGCCGGAGCTGGAGCCGCCGGACAACAGCGAGGACGGTGAGCTGCCCCTCACCACCACCGCGCCGGATGACATCATCCCCAGGACCATGGTGGCCGGAAGCTCCGCAAAATACGTCACGTCCGGAAATGTGTCCATCTACAATCATACGGACTATACATTGGATATCGACGCGTTGTTAGCTGTCGCACCGGAGCTTTCCAACGAGGGGGAGGGACCGAAAATTTTGATCTATCACTCCCATGCCACTGAGGCGTATACCCAGGACGGCACCGATATGTATGAGGAAAGCGACAGCTACCGCACCCTGAATACCCGGCAGAACATGGTCCGTATTGGGGAGGAGATGAAGGATGTGTTCGAGGCGGCGGGCATCGAGGTGCTCCACGACACCACTTTGTACGACTACCCCAGCTACAATGAGGCATACAAGCGCTCGGTGGAAGGGGTAGCGGCGGCGCTGGAGGAGTATCCATCCATCGTGCTGCTGCTGGATGTCCACCGGGACGCGCTGGTGGCCAGCGACGGTACCATCTATAAGGCGGTGGCGGGTACGGTGGACAACTGCGCCCAGGTGATGATGGTGATGGGTAGCGACGCCACCGGCCAGACCCATCCAAACTGGAAGGTGAACCTGGCTCTGGCGGTGGAAATCCAGAAAACCGTGTCCGACCAGTGGGGCACCCTGGCCCGGCCCACGGTACTGCGCACCTCCCGGTTCAACCAGCACCTGTCCACCGGGGCCATCCTGGTAGAGGTGGGCACCCACGGAAACACCCTCCAGGAGGCCATCACCGCCGCGAGGCTGTACGCCGGGGCCATCGCGGAGCTGATGACGGGGGAGTCTGTGCAAAGCCCTTGACAGTCTGAATAAAATGGTTTACAATATAGACTGTCCTGCGATATGCGGCGGCAAAATAGAATACGAAAGGATATGAGCGGAATGAAGAAACTGACAGTTCTCCTGCTGGCGGCGGCGCTGTGTCTGGGGCTGTGCGCGCCGGCCTTCGCGGCGGACGGCGGAGATACCCTCAGCGGCTCCTGCGGGAAGTACCTGATTTGGACCTTTGACAAGACCACCGGCACGCTGACCATCAGCGGAAAGGGCGGGATGGACTACTGGAGCGGCGACCCCCGCCGCGACCCCTCTCCCTGGCAGGGGTTTATACAGGAGATTCGCGCTGTGGTTATCGAGGAAGGCGTGACCTCCATCAGCATGGGTGCGTTCTGCTATGCTGTGAACCTGACACGGGTGGAGATACCCAAAAGCGTGACGGAGATCGGCCCCGCCGCGTTTAAAGATACGCTGTGGCTGAAAAGTCTGGGGGAGTTCGCTGTCGTCAACGGCATCCTCTTCGAATATCAGGGCGACGGGGGAAGGGTGGTCATCCCGGAGGGCGTAACCGGCATCACCTCCAATGCGTTTTCGGAAAACAGGACAATAACCAGCATGATTATCCCGGAGGGTGTGACCGCTCTGGGACAGGCTGCGTTTCAAAACTGTGAAAATCTGGCCGAGATCGACTTTCCCACTACCCTGCGGAGGATCGGAGCGTTCTGCTTTGAGGGGACGAAGTGGTTGGACGAGCAGCTGAAAAAGAGCGATCTCGCCGTGGCGGGAAACGTGGTGCTGGAATATCACGGGGATGGCGGCAATGTGGTCATCCCGGAGGGCGTGGTCACGCTTGCGGACAACGCCTTCGGCTGGTTCATTTTTGCGGAGGGGACCCTGGACAGCATCACCGTCCCGGCCAGTATGCTGGACCTGAACGCGGACAGGGCCTTTACCAGCTACTGGCCTCCCAAGTCCGTCACCTACGAAGGCGGCGTGGACCAGTGGAATAAAGTGGAGAACACCCAGTGGTTAACGGAAAACAACATCCCCGTCCACTGCATTGGTGTCACAGATCCCGCACGAGTGTTCAGCGACATGGAGACAAACGCATTCTACCTCAAGGGTGTGGCCTGGGCGGTGCAGAATGAGGTCACTACCGGCAAGACCGCCACCACCTTCGCCCCCAAGGAGAACTGTACCCACGGGCAGATTCTGACCTTCCTCTGGCGGGCGGCGGGCAAGCCGGAGTCCAGTGTGGTTCTGCCCTTTGCGGTGAAGGACGGCGCGTACTATCTGGAGGCGGCAAAATGGGGCTATGAGCGGGGGATGATCGGCAAAACGTTCTATCCGGACGCCATATGCAACCGGGTGGACGCAGTGAATTATATTTGGCAGGCGCAGAACAAGCCCTATGAAGTTTATGACGGGCGTTTTACCGATGTGCCCGCCAACTCCCCTTACGCTCAGGCCGTGGCCTGGGCGGTGCAGAATAACGTCACAACCGGTGCGACGGCTGACACGTTTGATCCCAACGGTATCTGCAATCGGGGCCAGATTGTCACCTTCCTGGAGCGGGCCTACAATAAATAAGTGAAACCAAACGGCCCACCCCGGACGGGGTGGGCTGTTTGCGGAAGCGGGCCATATCAATGAGAAAGAGCTGCCGGCGGAATGTCTGCCGGGACAACACAAAGACCCGCACATAGGGCGGGCCTTTGGCATATTACCGAATCTTCCGGGCCTCCAGGTAAAAGCGCTTGTCGTGGGGCTCGCCCATGGAAAAGGTCTTGCGGGGGAGGACACCGCCATGGATGACGCTGGGGAACAGCGCCTCCTTGGCCATAGGGGGCAGCAGGAAGGCCAGGTTGCCGGGCCGGGCGGCGAACTCACGGGTCACATCCTCGCCGTGTATGTAGTCCACCCGGCCGGGATGGGTGGTGAGATAGGCGTCCAGAAAGTCCTGGAGCGCGGCCACAGGCAGATGGGCGGCGTTCTTTGGGACGGTAATGACGCCCTCGCCTCCGGCGTAGACGTACCGCAGGGGGTGCCCGTTCCCTGCGGGGGCCGCGCCCCGGCGGGAGCCGGGATAGCAGCGTACCAGCGCGTCCAGCAGGGGTTCTGGTTCGGTGTGGAATACCACCCGGTGGATGGGCTCGAACTCCAGGCTACCGTCGTGGAGGTTGATCAGCTCGCATAGGGCGAACCGGGCGGGCAGGCTGTCCCACTTCTCCGGGGGATGAAGGCGCTTTTGCCGTTCATAGCATTCCTTGGCAGTGGCCAGAGAGTGGTTGCCGTCCCCTACGGAGAACAGCATCACCGGCTGGCTTTCAGTGCCGTACCGGGCGTTGAAGGCGGCAGGGTCAGCCAGGGCAGACAGGGCGGAGGCCACCCGCTCCAATTGGGAGTCCCCCAGCTTCCAGCCCTGAATGTGCCCGCCCTGCTCCATCAGTTCGAAGTCGTAGAGCAACTCCATGGAGCCGGTCTGGGTGGACAGCGGCTCGATGACGGTGCAGTCCGGGTCGTCGGCGAGCAGCATGGCATGGGGCAGCTCGATGGGAGCGTTTTTCCGCACTGCCACGCGGGGCGGGATGCGGGAGAGTACCACGCCCTCGGTGGCGCGGATCATCACGTCGGACCCCGGCTCGTAGTCATAGGCGCTGAGGTCCGCCATGCCCACCAGCCCCCGGCGCACCTTACCGCAGGCCAAGGTGCGCTCCACGTAGATCATGGAGTCCGGCAGGGTTTTGAAGCGGCCTTCCCGAACATAGCGGGACATGGTGCTGTTGATGTCCATGATGTCCATCTCCACCTCTGGTCCGTCCAGGCTGCTCTCGGGCAGGATGAGGCGCAGGGAGGAAGGGGCGTGACCCACCCGCTCCTCCACCCGCTGCCAGTATTCGGGCTGGGATGTGTACTGGTCGCAGGCTACCACCGACCACCTGTCGTAGTCGCAGTCCTGGGGCAGCAGGATATCGGCGGGCTTGAAGGGGAGCTGTTCAAAACCGTTTGTCATCTCACGTCACTCTTTTCCTGATATGAGTTGGTCGCCTGGATGGAATTCGTGGGGGGTGCGTTCTGCGATCCCCAGGGCGTAATGTCCGTTGAAGGGGCCGTCTGCGCTGGCAGTGTCCGGGCAGAGAAGCTGGCCGGACTGGCCGGCGGACTGGGTCTGCTCGATCTGCCAGACGATGCAGGGAAAGTGGCGGCCGTCTGCGGCAGCGCAGACCACGGCGTCGCCCTTATGTACCTCGCCGCTTGTAACCTGGCCGGTGACCACCACACCCCGTCCCTTGATGGAGAATACATCGTCGATGCGAAAGGAGAAGCCATCCGGTGCGCTGTGGTTCTGCTTGGATGAAAATGGGGTCATGATAGCCCTCCTTTCTTAGCCCAGCGCGGCCTTGATGGCGTCGGTAGATTTGAAGAGGAAACCCGCCTTGCTGGCCTGGATCATGGCCAGGTCGTTGAAGCTGTCCCCGGCGGCGATGGTGTCGAAGCCGCAGGACTGCAAAGCCCGCACAGTGGTGAGCTTGGACTTCTCGCAGCGCATTTTGTAGCCTGTGATCGCGCCGTTTTCGGCTACCTCCAGTGTATTGCAGAAGATGGCGGGCCAGTCCAGCTTTTTCATCAGAGGCTTGGCAAACTGTTCAAAGGTGTCGCTCAGAATGACCACCTGCGTGAGGGTGCGCAGTTCGTCCAGAAACGCCTTGGCCCCGGGCAAGGGGTCGATTTTGGCGATGGTTGCCTGGATCTCCTTCAGGCCCAGGCCGTGCTCGCGCAGCACATTCAGCCGCCAGGCCATCAGCTTGTCGTAATCCGGTTCGTCCCGTGTGGTGCGGCGCAGCTCAGGGATTCCGCTGGCCTCGGCGAAGGCAATCCATATCTCGGGGACCAGTACACCCTCCATATCCAAACAGACGATGTTCATGCAAATCTTCCTTCCTCTCCCGCGCCCGTTGCGGACGGGGTATAATCTTAAAGATATTGAGGGGTCAGCGCAGGGTGGACAGGAACCGTTCCAGTCGCTCCAGGGCCTCGGCCAGGTTGCGCATGGACGCGGCGTAGCAGGCCCGGACATAGCCCTCTCCACCGGGGCCGAAGGCGGAGCCGGGAATGACCGCCACCCGCTCCGCTTCCAGGAACCGGTCACAGAATTCCTCGCTGGACAGTCCGGTGGACTGGATGCAGGGGAAGGTGTAAAACGCGCCCCTTGGCTCGAAACAGTCCAGGCCCAACCGGCGAAAGCCGTCCACCAGGAACCGGCGGCGGCCGTCATATTCCGCCTGCATGGCCTCAATGTCCCCGTCGCCGTTGTCCAGGGCCTCAATGGCGGCGTACTGGCTGGTGGTGGGGGCGGACATGATGGCGTACTGGTGGAGCTTGGTCATGGCGGAGATGAGGGGCTTGGGCCCGCAGGCGTAGCCCAGCCGCCAGCCTGTCATGGAATAGGCCTTGGAAAAGCCGTTGATGACGATGGTGCGTTCATACATATCCGGGAGATTTGCCATGGATATGTGGCGTTGTCCGTAGGTCAGCTCGGCGTAAATTTCATCGGAAATGACCATAATATCGGTGCCCTGCAGCACGTCCGCCAGCGCCTCCAGGTGCGTTTTTTCCATGATGCCGCCGGTGGGGTTGTTGGGGAAGGGGAGCACCACCGCCTTGGTGCGGGGGGAGATGGCCGCTTTCAGCTCATCGGGGGTGAGGCGGAAGTCGTTTTCTGCCTTTGTTTCTACCGTCACGGGCACGCCGTGGAGGGTGGACACAAGCGGGCCGTAGCACACAAAGGACGGGGTGGGGATAATGACCTCGTCCCCCGCTTCCAGCAGGCAGCGGAAGGCCAGATCCAGGCCCTCGCTGCCACCCACCGTAACCAGGATTTGGCCGGTGGGAGCATATTCCAGATTGAACCGGCGCTTGAGATACCGGGAGATGGCAGTACGCAGGTCGGACAGGCCCGCATTGGGGGTGTATTTGGTGAAGCCCTTTTCCAGGGAGAAAATGCCTGCGTCACGGATATGCCAGGGGGTCTGGAAGTCAGGCTCCCCAATGCCCAGGGAAATGCCTCCCTCCATGCCCTGGAGGAGGTCGAAATATTTTCGGATGCCGGAGGGCTGAATATCCTGCACCCGGCCGCACATGATTTTGCTATAGTCTATCATTCAAATACAAACCTTTCCTCCTGGACCTCCTGGGTGGGGAAGATCAGGTGCTTTTCCTTATATTTTTTCAAGATGAAGTGGGTGGCTGTGCCGGTAACACCCTCAATGGGGGCCAGCTTTTCTCCCACGAACTGCGCCACCTCCCGCAGGGTGCGCCCGGAGATGATGACCGTCAGATCGTAGGCTCCGCCGGACATGAGGTAAAGGCTCTCTACCTCGTCGTACTGGTAGATGCGCTGGGCGATGCGGTCGAAGCCCTCGCCTCGCTGGGGGATGACGCTCACCTCGATCAGGGCGGTGACCGCCTCGCGCTGGGTGCGGTCCCAGTCCACAATGGTCTTGTAGCCCAAGATGACGCGGTCCTTTTCATATTGTGCGATGGCGTCGGCGACCTCATCTACGGTGGAGCTGGTCATGGCGGCCAGTTGGGTGTGGGTCAGGGTGGAGTCGTTCTCCAAAAGCTGGAGCAGATCCTTCATAGGGGGTTCCTCCTGTGCGAAATCAATGATAGATAATATTCATCATTATATACGCGAACGGGTGGAATGGCAATCCCTTTTTCTGCTTTTCATAAAAAGAAGCAGCCGGTGCATACTATGGGAGCTTGCGGGTGAACGGTTGGGATATGGCGCGGTAATATGCCAGTCCTGGAATAGAAAGGCGGGAGCGGCATGGCGAAATGGAAAAAAAATGTGCGCAAAGGGATACTGGCGGCGCTGCTGGGGGCGTTGGCGTTGACCTGTGGCTGGCCGCGCTGGCATCAGGGCGGCCAAACGGCCTTTGGAACGGCGGAGCTGCCCGCAGGTCCGCTGGTGGCCCTTACCTTTGACGACGGCCCCCGTGCATCCACCACCGAGACGCTGCTGGACGCCCTGAGTCGGCGGGGAGTCCACGCCACCTTTTTCGTGGTGGGGGAGAACGTAGAGGGGAATGAAGAGCTGCTCCAGCGCATGGTCCGGGAGGGCCACCAGATCGGTCTGCACACCTACCATCATAAGGTGCTGGCCCAGCTCAACGCGGCGGATTTTTATGCTGAGGTGGATTCCCTGCGGGACAGGCTGACCCAGCTTCTGGGCGGGGAGCGGTTTATGCTCCGCCCGCCCTTCGGTATGATGAACGCCACAACCCAGGACCGGGCGGGAGCGCCCATCATCCTGTGGTCAGTGGACCCGGAGGATTGGTCCGACCGCGACACCGCCCGGCAGGTGGCGCACATTGTGGACAATGCCCAGGACGGGGACATCATCCTGCTCCACGACATCTATTCTTCCAGCGTGGAGACTGCCATCCAAGTGGTGGATGCGCTGATGGCCAGGGGTTACCGGTTCGTCACGGTGGAGGAGTTGTTTGCAATGCGGGGGGTGGAGGCGGAAAACGGACAGGTGTACCGGAGTCTGCCGCCAGGTTAGGCCCGCACAAGGCGGAAATAAAGCGCGGACGGAGTGCCCGTCCGCGTTTATTGTTCATTTGTTTTAGTCCAGCTTGAGGTCGCCCTCCTTGATCCACCCCAACCTCCGGCATGGGATGCCGATGAGCCAGGCAAGCACAGCGGGCAGAATAAAGGAAACCAAGATCAGCCCGATCCACTCAAACGCCCCCGGTGTAATGGCAATAGCGCCGTTGGCAAGGGCCTTTTCGCTGGGGGCCAGCCAGCCCGTCCACACGCCGATCTGCCCTACCAGTCCGCAGGTGCCCATGCCGGAGGACACTGGGGGGCCGTTCATCTCCAGCTTGAACAGGCAAGTGGCAATGGGTCCGGTGATGGCGGAGGCCAGCGTGGCGGGGATCCAGACCCTGGGGTTCTTCACGATGTTGGGCATTTGCAGCATGGACGTGCCCAGCCCCTGGCTCACCAGCCCGCCCCAGCGGTTTTCCCGGAAGGACAGCACGGCGAAGCCCACCATCTGGGCACAGCAGCCCGCCACCGCCGCGCCCCCTGCCAGCCCGGTGAGGCCGAAGGCGGCGCAGATGGCGGCAGAGGAGATGGGCAGGGTGAGCGCCACGCCGATGACCACGGACACGATGACGCCCATGAAGAAGGGCTGGAGGTCTGTGGCCCACATGATGACGTTGCCCACGGCGGTGGCGGCGGTGCCGATGGCCGGGGCAATCAGGGCGGACAGCCCCACGCCCGAGAGGATCGTCACCAGCGGGGTGACCAGTATGTCGATCTTCGTCTCTTTGGACACGGCCTTGCCCAGCTCGGCGGCGATGATGGCGATGAACAGAACCGCCAGCGGACCGCCGGACCCGGCCTGCCCCTCGATGAGGCTGGTGCTGCCCAAGGCGTTGGCAGCGTAGCCCACTGTAGCCAAGGAGAACAGCACCATGGGTGGGGCCTTCAGCGCCCAGCCGATGGCCACGGCCATAGCCGCGCCGCTCATGGCGGAGGCGTAGGCCCCCGCGTCCGTCAGGAAGGACAGGTCGAGCTGTTCCCCCAGGGTTTTGATGATGGTGCCGATGAGCAGGGAGCAGAACAGGCCCTGGGCCATGGCCCCCAATGCGTCGATGCCATAGCGCTTGCCGGATATGACGATGTCCTTGCGCTTCAGAAATGCCTTGAATTTTTCCATTTCCATCCCTCACAAAAAATAGTCCACATATGTGTCTTGACACATGTGTGGACTATTATACAAAGCGGTATGGAAATGTCAACCGTGTTTTTGACCAAAGTTTGGGCACAGAGGCGCTATCGGGCCAGAAAGCCCTCCTGCTCCAGGGCGGCGACTGCCCGGTCGAAGGCGGCCTGGTTGGGGCACCGCAGGGTATGCAGATGGATGCCATCGGTGAGGGACGACAAGGGCAGGGCGGAGTTTCCCTCAAGTTTTCGTATAAACTCCGAGATATCATACCGGGAGGAGAGATCCAGCGGCCCGGTGAGCTGGCCATACACCGGGTGATCCACCACCACGTCCACCACGGTGCAACCCTGGTCCACGATCAAGGTCAGCTCCCGCTCCATGTCCTCGGGGGCATGGAAGCAGGCTACGGCGCGGACCAGCCCCGTTTGGGGGCGGTCCAGCACATACCCCCTGGGAGTGGCGGTGATGGGGGAGCCCCCTGCCCGGAGCAGGGCCACGTCCCCCACGATGATCTGGCGGCTCACCGACAGCCGTTGGGCCAGGACGGCGGCAGGCAGAGGACGATCGGCTTGATCCAGTTCATCCAAAATGCGCTGACGGCGCTGTGCGGCGTTCATGGCAGATCTCCTTCCAGAATGTTTCAAATGGAGTATACCACACAACAGGGAAGGTGGCAAGGGTTGACAGGGCGAACGTTCCTGTGATATTCTAAAATCGGACTGGGGAGGGCACCCATTACAAAAAACGGCGTCCGGATACCTGCATTGATTCAGACAGGGGGATGACACCCATCGAAAAAAATATTCATGTCGTGGATGAACAGGGTAACGTATACGAAGCGACCTGGCCCAAACGGGCCAGAGGTCTTGTGAAAAACGGCAGGGCGCGCTTCATCTCAGAAGATACGATATGCCTTGCGTGCCCGCCAGATACAAGTTTGGAGGACACTGAAATGAACGATAATAAAGTGGAATTGAGCTGGCTGCTCCAGCAGATCGCCGCCATCCAGGGCGACACCGAATACTTGAAAGCGGGCCTTGACCAGCTTTTCCAGATGGGCGTGGGGGACAGCGGCGAGTCCTATTCCCCGGGCAACATCCTGGGCAAAGCCAAGGCCGATGCCTTGGGCAGCATGATCCGGGGCCGGGAGACCACCAACCAGCAGCTTTTGCAGCTGTATGAGAAAATGTACGATGACCTGATCGGCCACGATCATAAGCAATAAAAACCGTCCGGCCCCGCGAAAGCGGGGCCGGATGCTTTTATGTTCCGCCGGTGCTGAAGATCTTGTCCAGATGTGCCTCGATTTCCGGCTGTGGCAGCAGCGCCGCCCCTACCCCAAGCCGCTCCGCCGCGTTCAGCTTTTCCCGGATGGAGCGGGGCGTGTCGAACAGCACAAAATGGGCCTGGGGACCCTTCATGTAGGTGAAGTAATGGGCGCACAAACCCCGGTCGAAGAACACCGCAGGCTCCAGGCGGCGGATCATATCCTCCAGCGCACTGGGGGCCATAGGCTCCCCCCGCCCCCCAGCGGGGAGGAGAAAGTCCTCCCGCACCCACTCCACCGCCAGGGCGGTGCGGTCCAGGCCATAGCGCTCCACAGCCTGCCCCAGCCGCCGTTCCAGGGTGCCGTGGCTCATGGCGGAGGGGATGAGGACGCGGGCGCTTTTGACGCAGGGGGCCAGGGCCTCCGGTACGTACAGCGTCCAGCCCTGGGCGGTGCAGTTGCGGTCCAAAATTTCCGCCATCCGGCTCAGGCACCGGCAGGGCGGGCCTTCAAAGTCGCACACAATGCCCCGAAAGGCCCTCCGGCGGCACTCGCCCAAAATCTGCCGGCAGCAGTCCACCGGGTCTCCCTCGCCGTCGAACCCGGCGCAGTCCACCTGCATCAGCCCGCCCCGCAGCCCCTGGGGCAGGCGGGTGCCCAGCAGGCGGGGGCCGGAACCCACGCGGTAAGCCATGTAAGCGGGGGTGAGGCCATAGCGCGCCCCTTGGGTCTCCCGCCCTCCCGGCAGGGCCAATAACAAGTCTTTCATAGAGTTCCCCCTTGCTAACGGAATCATTTTGTGGTATTATCTATCCGTCGCCAATCAAAACATATGCTCGTCCCAGGCAGAATAGAAGGTGGACTATGAAGAAGCGCGGAGAAGCGGACAGAGAGGAAGCTTGGAGCGGAGCGAGGCCGAGCGCAGGCCCGCGTAGCGGGCCGGAGACCAGGCCGAGTCGGAGTGAAAGCGACCGAACGTCTTGGCCGCTTTGCAGCGTGACACCGGCATTATTCCGGGCCCGGTTTGTGGCCCATGATATTTACAGGATCACCGGCGAGGCCCTGGAGCGCCGGGGCTTCAAGTTGCTGCTGGCAGACCTGGACAATACCCTGGTTCCATACGGCGTGCCTCTGCCGGACGATAAGCTGAAGGCGTGGCGGGATGACCTGGCCACCCATGGGGTAGGGCTGTTCATCCTGTCCAACAACCGGCACGAGGCGCGGCCGCGCACCTTTGCGGAGGGGTTGGGTGTGCCGTATATCGGCCACGCGGGCAAGCCGAAAACGCCCTCCTTCATGAAAGCCATGGAGCGGATGGGCGTGACCGAGGATCAGACTGCTATCGTGGGCGATCAGGTGTTCACCGACGTGTTGGGCGGAAACCGGGCGGGTGTGTCTACCATCCTGGTGGAACCCATCCGGCTGGCGGGGAACCCGGGGCGGTATCTGCGCTACGCCGCAGAGTGGCCTTTCCGGCTGCTGTCTGGAAAGGGGGAGCGGTTATGAGCGCCATATTTGGCCCCGCAGGCAATGCGGAAGATTTCCCCTACAAATCGTCGGCGGACGCACCCCGCTGGTTGAAGGAACTGGGTCTGGACTGCTACGAGTACCAGTGCGGCAAGGGTATCCACGTGGGAGAGGAGACTGCACGCAAGGTGGGCTTGGCCGCTGTAGAGCACGGTATCGTCCTGTCCCTCCACGCCCCCTACTTCATTAACCTGGCCAACCCTGACCCGGACGCTTTGCAGAAAACCATCGGCTATATCACCGGGGCCTGTCAGGTGGCGGAGTGGATGGGGGCGGGCCGGGTGGTTATCCACTCCGGGGCGCTGATGAAGCGTACCCGGCGGGAGGCCCAGGACATTGCCCTGCATTCTTTGAAGGAGGTCATTGCCGCCTGCGACGGCGCGGGCTTCGGCCACATCGCCCTGTGCCCCGAGACCATGGGAAAGATCAACCAACTCGGCGATCTGGACGAGGTGCTGGAGCTGTGTACCCTCGATGAACGGCTCATCCCCTGCATTGACTTCGGCCCCCTGTACGCCCGCTCCCTGGGGGCGGACGATGGGACTGAGGCCATGGAGCGGATGCTGAACCGAATGGAGGAGGTGCTTGGTTCTGACCGGGCCAGCCGGTTCCACAGCCACTTTTCCCACATCGAGTTCACCCCAAATGGCGGTGAGAAGTGCCACCGCACCTTTGCCGGCGACGGGGGCTACGGTCCGGACTGGGGTCCGCTGGCGGAGGCAGTGGCGCGGCGGGGGGGGAGCCCCACCTTCATCTGCGAGAGCGCGGGGACGCAGGCCGAGGACGCGCTGGCCATGAAGCGGGTTTATCAAAAATTTAGTATGAAAAATAGATAAAGGAGATGTTTCCCATGACCCATTTTGAAAAAATTGCTGCAAGACTGAACAAGCACGGCCTGGACGCCATGCTCATCACCAGCGAGCCCGGCGAGTTCTACGCCATGGGCTTCCACGGGGAGGGCGTGGCCCTCATCACCCCGGACAATTGCTGGTACTATACCGATTCCCGGTACATCGAGGCCGCCCAGAGCCTGATTGCCGGGGCAGAGGTGGCCCAACTCCCCAAGGGTGTAAGATACCGTGAGCTGATCCGGGATCTGGTAAAGGAAAACGGCGTGGCCAGGCTGGGCTTCGAGGAGCAGTATATGTCCGTGGCCGACCACACGATATGGACCGGGAACGTGGAGGCCGAGTTCGTCCCCGCCTCCGAGCTGCTCACCGAGCTGCGCCAAGTGAAGGACGCCGAGGAGCTGGCCGCCATGAAGGAGGCCCAGCGCATCACCGACGAGGCCCTGCTGGAGATCCTGAACTTCCTCCGGCCCGGCCTCACCGAGAGCGAGGTGGCGGCGCGGCTGACCTACATCATGGCGGGAAAAGGCGCGGAGCGCAACTCCTTCGACCCCATTGTGGCCTGCGGCCCCAACGGCTCAAAGCCCCACGCCGTTCCCGGCCCCGACGTCATCGAAAAGGGCCAGTTTGTCACCATGGACTTTGGATGCAAGGTGGGGGGCTACTGCTCCGACATGACCCGCACCGTGGCCATCGGTCAGCCCTCTGAGGAGATGGAATTTGTCTACAACACCGTGCTGAAGGCCCAACTGACGGGCATCGCCACGGCCCACGCCGGCGTTACCGGCCAAGAGGTCCACGAAGCCGCTGCCAAGGTCATCGCGGACGCAGGCTACGGTGACTACTTCGGCCACGGTTTCGGCCACTCTCTGGGCATTGAGATCCACGAGAACCCCAACTTTAGCTCCCGCAACGACAAGCCTATCCCCGCCGGGGCGCTGCTGAGCGCCGAGCCGGGCATTTACATTCCCGGGAAGTTCGGCGTGCGCATCGAGGACGTGATCATGCTCACCGAGGACGGCTGCATTGATATCACCCATTCGCCCAAACAGCTTATTGTTCTGTGAGAAACGCGGTGCCGTCGTGCGAATCAAAGACAAAAAACAAGCCGCTGCGAAGCGGAGGCGGATTTTGTCCAAGTTGGAGCGAAGCCGCGCGACGCGAACAGGCGAAGCGTGGCCGGCCACAAAAATCCCCCTTGACTTTTGTACTTGAAAGTGTTAAATTAACGGGAGTAGACAGAAGGGAGGACTGTGTATGGCAGGCCGGCAGTATGGGTATGGCTATCACCGCTATTATTATGATGATAGCGGTGTTCAGTCATGCCCTTGAGCGGCGGTGCGGCAAAAGCAGTCTGCGCGGTGGCCCGGAGGGGTGGCCGCTTTTTTATTTTGCAAATGATAAGGAGAGATCGTTATGGTAGTGATCATGAAACGGGGATTCACCCCCGAGCAGCTGGAAAAGGCCGTTCAGACTATGGAGGCTGGCGGCGTGCGGGTGATGGTGTCCCAGGGCAGCGAGACCACCATTTTAGGTGCGGAGGGAGACGCAGGTGGGCTGAACCAGGAGCTGCTGGCCCAGCTTGACGGCGTTGAGCGGGTGATGCGGGTGAGTGAGCCATACAAAAAGGCCAATCGCAAGTACCATCCCGACGATTCGGTCATTGACATGGGCGGCGGTGTGTCCATCGGCGGGAAGAAGCTGGCAGTCATCGCCGGGCCCTGCTCGGTGGAGAGCGAGGGGCAGATCCTGGAGGTGGCCCAGTCCGTTCAGAGGTCCGGGGCCAGCGCCCTGCGGGGCGGCGCGTACAAGCCCCGCACTTCCCCCTACGCCTTCCAGGGCAAGGGAGTGGAGGGTGTTATGCTGCTGGACGAGGCGCGGAAAGCCACTGGCCTGCCCATCGTGTCCGAGCTGATGAGCGCGGACCAGCTCCCCCTGTTTGAGGAGGCGGTGGACGTGATCCAGATCGGTGTGCGGAATATGCAGAACTTTGACCTGTTGAAAAAGGTGGGAAAGACCAACAAGCCCATTTTGCTCAAGCGGGGATTGTCCTCCACCATCGAAGAGTGGCTGATGAGCGCCGAGTATATCATGGCGGGGGGCAATCCTAACGTCATCCTGTGTGAGCGGGGTATCCGCACCTTTGAGACCTACACCCGCAACACCCTGGACCTGTCGGCGGTGCTGGCGGTAAAGCAGCAGAGCCATTTGCCGGTGGTGGTGGACCCGTCCCACGCCTGTGGCAAAGCGTGGATGGTGGAGCGCATGGCCATGGCGGCGGTGGCCGCCGGGGCGGACGGCCTCATCATCGAGGTCCACAACGACCCCGCTCACGCCCTGTGCGACGGCGCCCAGTCGGTGACGCCGG
>CATJRT010000189.1 GCA_949742895.1 uncultured Eubacteriales bacterium
AGCTTTTCCGCAGAGGTAGTGATCTTGTCGTAGATCTTCCGGCAGGCGGCGGCGGGGTCCGGGTCGCAGCAATCCAGCAGATTGATGCCCATAGTGATGGTGCGCACGTCCAGGTGCTGGTGATCGATCATCTGGATGGTGCTCAAAATATCGTTGGTGTTGATCATAGTCAATGCCTCCTAAAATCCGGTGCTTATTCCTGAACGTGCCGCATAGGGCTGCAATATATCTCGACGCCGAACAACGAGATGGATGTTCCCACCCAATAGCCCTCATCCTGTCCATCCATGTAATGATACTGCCTCACTTGGTACAGCGGGGAACCAAAGGTATAGCTGCCCCCGTCGCTGAAAAAAGCCCAGAACCAAGGTGCAAGCAGAATCACCGCAAGCACAGTCAGCAACACCTTTTTCCAGCGTTTCATGCAGAATCTTCCCTCTCAGATCCGGTGCATGGCATTAAAAATATCTTCTCTTTGGATGCGGATATCCAGGTTCCGCTCCCTGCCGGCCTCGGCCAGATCCTCCCGGAGCCGGGCAAAGGGCACTGTGGACTGGGAGGCGTCCACCAGCATAATCATTGTGAAATACTCCTGCAAAACGGTCTGGCTGATGTCCAGCACGTTGATGTTCTTCTCGCTGAGCAGGGCGCACACGGCGGCGATGATGCCCACCTGGTCGCGGCCTATGACAGTTACGATGGCTTTCATAATAAGGATACCTCCATTTTTCAGTCAATGTAAATTTCCAATCAGACGCAGGACCTGTTCACAAGCTGCGCCCATGTCTGTTTCCCCGGACATGATATGGATATCATGGGATTCATTGTCGAACAATCCGTGCTTCCGTTCCAACATCCCTGCCACAGGAGCGGGGAGCTTTCCGCCCATCCGCTGCGCAAAACGCGCTTTAATGGTCTCCATGTCAGCCGTCATCAAAATGCGGACAGAACCAGATGTTCCCATTCGGTCATCACATAAATGATGTTGGGCCCAGCCATGGCTTCCCTGAGCTTCTCCTGAAAGGCCAGCCTCGCTGCGGCCTCGCTTTTCGCCAACCGCAAAAAATCCTTGCCGGAATATACCTTGGCATCCAGCCGCTCCTTAAGCCGGTTTGCAAAGGCGGACTTTCCCACACAGCTCTCGCCAAAAATACCTATCACCATCGTTTCGTGTATCCCCGCTTTCCTATTGCAGCTCGTCCAGCGTCAGGCTGAACGCAGGGAGAGACCGTTCCATGAACCAGTCCAGCTCCTCCATGCCCATCCCCTTCAGGGCGGCCATGGTCTGCTCGGCAGCCTTTCTGAACTCGGCATTGCCCGCCTTCAGCTCCTCCACGCACTTGATGTATGCCGACAGCTTGTCCGCCGCCTTCACGTAGCGTGCCAGCGCCGGGTCGCTCTCCCGAACCAACGGCTCATAAGCGGGAACCAGTTCCGGGGGCAGCATGGACAGCAGCTTGTCCTGGGCCGCAGCCTCCACCTGCTTATAGGCGTTTTTCAGCGACGGGTTATAGTACTTGATGGGAGTTGGCATATCCCCGGTGATGATCTCCGGCGCGTCGTGGAACAGGGCCGCGGCAGCAGCCGCGTTGGGGTCCAGATCCTTGCCGAACACGTCCCGGCCGATGACCGCCAGGGCGTGGGCCAGCACCGCCGCCTCATAGGAATGCTCCTCCACATTCTCTGTGCGGGTGTTGCGCATCAGCGCCCACCGGGCGATGTGGCGCATCCGGAAAATGTACGCAAAAAAGCTGTGGCTCATAGTGCGCCTCCTTTCCAAAAAGCTGTTTTGACATTGTATCATGCCGGAGCGGAAAAGTAAATTGCTATTTCGACCATGAACTGGTATAATGATGCTCTCTGATTTTGCCCCCGCTCCTGCATGGCGCGGGAGGACAGAGAAACCGCCTGTGAGGAGGCCCCTGTTATGGATGTCGCCATCTACACCCTGGGCTGCAAGGTGAACCAGTACGAGACTCAGGCTATGGAGCACGAGCTGCTCCACCGGGGCCACGCCCTGGTCCCCTTCGACGGTCCTGCGGATGCCTATATCGTAAACACCTGCACCGTCACCGCCGTCAGCGACAAGAAGTGCCGCAACATCATCCGCCGCGCCCGGAAGAGCGCCCCCAACGCCGTGGTGGCGGTATGCGGCTGCTACGCCCAGACCGACCCGGACGCTGTGGCGGCGCTGGGGGCGGACCTGGTGGCCGGCTCTTCGGGACGGATAGACTTCCTGGACCGGCTGGAGGAGCAGCTTGAACGCCGCGCCGCCCAGGTGGTGGCGGTGGACGCCGCCCTGGCGCGCCGGGAGTTTGAACGGCTCCCCGCCGGGGGCGCGGCGGACCGCACCAGGGCCATGCTCAAGGTGGAGGACGGCTGTGTCAACTTCTGCTCCTATTGCATCATCCCCTATGCCCGGGGCCCGGTGCGCTCTCTGCCCCTGGACGAGGCTGTGGAACAGGTCCGGAAGCTGGCGGCGGAGAGCTACCGGGAGGTGGTGCTCACCGGCATCGAGATTTCCTCCTGGGGCCGGGACCTCAACACCGGCGAGACCCTCATCGACTTGATTGAGGCTGTCTGCGCTGCCGCACCAGAGCTGCGGGTGCGGCTGGGCTCGCTGGAACCGCGGACGGTCACGGAGGACTTCTGCCGCCGCACCGCCGTCCTGCCTAACCTGTGCCCTCACTTCCACCTTTCCCTCCAGTCCGGTTGCGACGCCACCCTAAAGCGGATGAACCGGAAATATGACACCGCCCGGTTCATCCAAAGCATAGGCCTTTTATGGAAGCATTTCAGGCTTCCCGCCATCACCACCGATATGATTGTGGGCTTTCCCGGGGAGACGGAAGAGGAGTTTTTCCAGTCCCTGGACTTCATTCAGCAATGCGCCTTTGCCGCCATGCACATCTTCCCCTATTCCCGCCGCCCTGGCACACCGGCTGACTCCATGCCCGGCCAGGTACCCAAGGCCGTCAAGGAGGAGCGGGCCCGTCTGGCCGCCGATGCCGCTGCCCGGATGGAACAGAGCTACCTGAAGCAGTGGACCAAGGTAACCGTCCTCTTTGAGGAAGAGCGGGACGGTTTCTGGCGCGGCCACACCACCCGGTACTGCGAGGTTCGGGTCCGAAGTGAGGAAAACCTCCACAACCAGCTTCGGCAGGTAACTGTCACCGGGGTAGAGGGCAGTGCGCTCATTGGCCGCATCTGCGAGGCGTAATATCCTCTGTAATACCCGAAGCAAATCACGCAGCCGCGTCAAATATCCCATAAAGCCTTGCTTTTTTCACATCATCATGTTATACTCCACGGCAGACGGTACACAGTGAAAGAGGGGACGCCCATGCCTGCCGGCCTGACAAGCGCAATAGATGAGAACGAGGTTGCCGCCGGCCTGTGGCAAAACCTGGAGCAGATCACCGCCTCCAAGCTGTTCAGCGCGGTGATTGCCGCCGCCGTCAGCCTGCTGGCCATCAAGGTGCTACTAACGCTGCTGGACCGGGCATTTCGCCGCTCCCGCCTGACCCCCGAGCTGAAAAGGCTCATCCGGGTCGGATTAAAGGCGGTCATGCTGTTCGTGGCCGTCATCCTGACCCTGGGCTGCCTGGGCATCCAGGTCACCTCTCTGGTGGCGGTGCTGTCGGTAGCTGGGCTGGCATTCTCCCTGGCGCTGCAAAATTTTCTGTCCAACGTGGCAGGTGGGATGCAGCTTCTTGCCTCCCAGCCCTTCAAGGTTGGCGACTTTGTGGAAGCGGGCGGCTGCTCCGGCACCATCCACGAAATGGGGCTGTTTTACACAAAGCTCCTCAGCCCGGACAACAAGCTCCTCCAGCTCCCCAACAGCACCATTGTGTCCGCCAATATCATCAACTACACCAGCCAGCCCACCCGCCGGGTGGAGCTGAAGGTGTCCGCCGGCTACGACGCGCCCACGGAGAAGGTGCTGGGCCTCCTGGCCCGGATGGCGGCAGACCACCCCCTGGTGCTGGACAACCCGGCCCCCGCCATCCACGTGGATAGCTACGGAGACAGCGCCATCAGCTATGTCGTGCGGGTCTGGTGCGCCAACGGCGACTACTGGACGGTGTACTACGACCTCCAGGACGGCTTCAAGCCCGCCTTTGACGAAGCGGGCGTGGAGATGACCTATCCCCATATGAACGTGCATATGCTCTAAACGGAGCGCAATACATATCAAAAACAACCGGTTGTTTTTGACCGGCGGGCTGATGCCCGCCGCACCGTGCGGTCCCAACGCCGACCGGCGAAAAGGATAAAAAGTTTGAGAAAACGAGGAGGAAAACACTATGAACCAGTCCTATCCCAACGCGGCAGGCGGCCTGAAAATGCTGTTCCTGTCCCAGATCCTGTCCATCGTCAACGTAGTCCTGGCATTTATTGCCGCCGCCATGCTGCTCACCGGCAGTACGCTGGGCCTCACCCTGGTCACCATCGTATCCATCGTGGTGTGCGTGCTGGAGATCTACGGCCTGTTCAAGGCCAGCTCCGATGACGAGGGCTACCGCACCCCGCTGTACGCCGCTGCGGCCCTCCTGGTGGTCGTGGTACTGAACCGTTTCCTGAGCACCGTCCCCGTCGTCGGCACCCTGCTGTCCATTGTCAATACCGTGCTGGGCTTCATCGTGGTCAACGGCGTGTGCCAGACCACCGGCAACCTGCTCCACTCCGTGGGCAATGAGGCCCTGGTGGACCGGGGCAATACCGTGTCCAAGATTTACTTCATCTGCACCATCATCAACGTGGTCTGCACCATCATCGGCATTATCCCCATCATCAATATCCTAAGCGGGCTGGTGAACGCTGTCGCCTCCATTGTCCTGCTTGTGGGCTACGTCATGTACCTCACCTTCCTGAGCAGCGGCAGCAAGGCACTGGCATGACAAACAAAGAAAATTCCCGGCGCGTTGGGGCAACTCCCATAAGGAAGTTGCCCCGTGCGGGGGCCCGTAAGTGAAAACTATTCGATTAGGGCGGCGTGGCAATGGCTACGCCGTCTTTTTCCTGCGCTTCTGCATGGGATTATAGTAGGCCAGATATTCCCGTTCCAGCGTTTCCGGCTCCGGCGCTATCCACAGACCAATGGTGTTGTAGTGAATGTCCACCCGCTGATACCGCTTTCCGTCCACCTTTTCCGACTTTGACACCACGATTTTGTCAATGAACTCGTGGACAATTTCAGGCGTCAACTCCGTCAGGCGCGTCACCTGTCTGGCCTGCTCAATGAACCGCTGCAAATCA
>CATJRT010000190.1 GCA_949742895.1 uncultured Eubacteriales bacterium
CCCCTTACAGCGGATGATGTTCATGCGCATTTTGGTGGGAAGGAAGGCCCCCACTCCACGGGCGATCTCGTCCGCGCCCATGTCCAGCCGCTCCCCCACGGCGGCGGCCATGAGGGTGGAATAGATCATATGCCGCCCCAGGGCGGGTATCTGCACCTGAAACTGTCCCTTGGGTGTTCTGATCTGGCAGGCCAGGTGGGACGCGCCGTCGCTGTCCAAATCGTAAGCGGTGTAATCCAGCCCTTCCCCAGCCCCCACCAGTACGGTGGGCTGGGGAAGGGTCCCCCGGAGCGCAGCCAGCATAGGGTCGTCCCCGTTGAGGATGGCCAACCCGTCCTTCTTCAGGTGGGGGAATATCTCGCACTTGGCTTTGAAAATATTCTCCCGGCTGCCCAGATTTTCGATGTGTGCGTCCCCGATGTTGGTGATGAGAGCCATATCCGGCTCCACCAGCCGGCTCAGGTTGTCGATCTCTCCGGCGTGGTCCATACCCAGCTCCACCACGCACACCTCGTGCTGCTTCTCCAGCTTCAGCAGGGTGAGGGGCACGCCAATGTCGTTGTTGAAATTTCCCTCAGTTTTGTGGACCCGAAACCGCGCCCCCAGCACCGCCGCCACCATATCCTTGGTGGTGGTTTTGCCCACCGATCCGGTGACGGCGATGAATGGGATGGAAAACTGCCCTTTATACCACCGGGCCAGGTCCCACAGCGCCCGCTGGGTGGATCGTACCTTGATATAGAACCGGTCTGGCCGGTAGTTTTCCCGCTCCCGTGCGGTAAAGCACCCTGCTGCTCCTCCATCCAGCGCCGCGTTGATGAAAGAATGACCGTCAAACCGTTCCCCCTCCAGGGGGATGAACAGACAGCCGGGGGTGATACTCCGGCTGTCTGTACAAGCTTGGACTACCTCCGCGTTTAGATCGTCGAACTGCCCCAGCAGCGTGCCATTCACGGCCTCCAAAAGCTGTCTCAGCGTCAATGTCTCCATGCTCTATCCCTCTTTCTCGTCAGCGCCCTGCCTGCCTTGCAGTCAGTGACGCTTCGATGATGCGCTCGCACAGTTCGCCGTAGCCGATGCCTACTGCCTCCGCCTCCTGGGGCAGCAGGCTGGTGGGAGTCATGCCGGGCAGCGTATTGATCTCCAGGAACCAGGGCGTGCCGTCCTCCGTGACAATGAAGTCCGCCCGTGCGTACACCGACAGGCCCAGCGCTTGAAACACAGTAAGGGCCGCCGCGCCCAACCGCTGCTCCCACTCCGCCGGGATGGTGGCAGGGCAGATCTCCTCCGCTGCGCCGGGCTGGTACTTGTTTTCATAGTCGTAAAAGCCCTCCTTGGGGATGATCTCGATGGAGGGCAGGGCCTTGCCATCCAGGATGCCAACCTGAATCTCCCGGCCCGAGATGTATTGCTCCACCACACACACGCCGCCGAAGGCCAGCCCCTCTGTCAGCGCAGCGGACAGAGCCTGCTTATTGTGAACAATGGACACACCGATGGCCGCCCCTGATGCCACCGGCTTCACCACACAGGGCAACCCCAGCCGCTCCGCCAGACCGGGAATATCCCCGGAGGCATAGCGCACCAGCTCCCATTTGGGCGTCACCACACCCAAGGGGGCCACAACGCGCTTGGTTAGGTCCTTGTCCATGGCGATGGCGCTGCCCAGATACCCCGCCCCGGTGTACGGGATGCCCAGCAGGTCCAGTGCGGCCTGCACCCGGCCGTCCTCCCCGCAGGTCCCGTGAAGGGCCAGGAACACCACATCCGCCATGCGGCACAGCGCCAGCACGCCAGGACCGAACTGGCCGTCCCCGCCGCCCCGGCGGGCGGTCTTCACCTGCCCCAGATCAGGGGCCTGACGGTTGATTTTTGTCAGCTCCTCCGGGATGGGGGCGCAGAACAGGGAATCCGGAGCCTCCTGCGTTCCCAAATACATATCTACAAAGGCAACCTCGTGTCCCCGCTCCCGCAGGGCGGCACATACCTTGCACCCGCTGGACAGGGACACGTTCCGTTCCGGGCTGAACCCTCCGGCCAACACTACGATTTTCATGGCTGATCTCCTTATATATCTTTATGATACCCATATTTTATGCTTGAAAAAAAATTATACCACAGTTATCGCAGGGAAACAAGTGCCAGCAGGGCGCAACGCAGCATAAATTCACTTGAAAAAGAAACTGCACTGTGCTATAATCTTACTGTCCAATAGTGTTATAGACGCAAACTGCTAAGTTAGTATTTGTGGATTTACGCCTTACGCCACGATTTACGGCATTGTTCCTTGTAACCGTAAGAATGGGTAAGAGCAGGTAAGAGGGTTAAAAACGAAGGAGGACGGCAGTATAAGCGCATGGGAGCAAACAAGAGCCATTGAGAGATTTACTGCCGAAGTCCTAACGATGAAGCCGCTGGATTGAATTTTGGTGTAAGATGGTCGAAAAACAATGTAAAAAGACAAAATTTGGTTTTATAACGGATTTACGACAAACAAAAAGGATTTGACATGGCATAAGAAGTACCAGCCGAAAGGCCGGTACTTCTTACTATTTTAGATATGAGAAGTTACTGGTACAATTTATTGCGTTTTTTTTCCGCCTGTGGTAAAATAATAATAACTTGGCATTGGGAAGGGATCGCATGGGAAAAGCAAAATATCTGGTTCAGCGGGTGCTTAACATGAACTATAAAGCCATGCTGGACAAAATCAGCTCCATCCATAAGAAAACGGGCCGCTCCCGGTTGGCCATCTTCCGGGACATGAAGGACTGCGCGGTGAAGTACGGCGCGGGTTATATGGACTACGACCTGTTCGAGATGTACGACCTCACCCCGGAGCAGCGGGACACCTACCTCACCCGTGGCCGGAACAACGAGCTGGTAGCCAGATATAATGACAAGGCCTATATGGACGAGCTGGGAGATAAGATAAAATTTAACACCCGTTTCGCCCCCTTCCTCCAGCGGGAATGGCTACCCGTGACCGGGGAGAACAAAGACGCGGTGCTGGCCTTTTTGAAGCGCCATCCGGTGTTCATGGCCAAACCTTCCGCCGGGAGCTGCGGCTGGGGCATTGAAAAGCTGCAAGTGGAAGATTTTTCCTCCCCGGACGCGCTATACACCCACCTGCTGGAGAAGGCCCCCCTGCTGGAGCTGGAGGAGGTCATCGTGCAGCACCCGGCAGTGTCCGCCATCTACCCCGGCTCCATCAACACGGTGCGGATGGTGACCATCCGGGGGAAGAGCGGCACGGTCTATCTGGTCACCGCTATGTTCCGCATCGGCAACGGCAAATTCGTGGACAACTTCAACAGCGGCGGCATGGTAGCTCCCATGGCCCCGGAGACGGGGACGGTCATCGACCGGGCGCTGGACAAACAGAAGAACCTCTATGAAAACCACCCCGCCACCGGCACGCCCATCAAGGGCTTCACCTTCCCCGACTGGGGCAGGGCCCGGACGCTGGTGAGCGAGGCCGCCCAACTCATCCCGGAGGTTGGCTATGTGGGCTGGGACGTGTGCTTCACCCCGGGCGGCCCCTGTCTGGTGGAGGGCAACCAGTTCCCAGGCCACGACATCTATCAGCTCCCCGTCCACACGCCGGACAAGATCGGCATTATGCCCCGGTTCCGAGCCATCGAGGAGGAAGAAGCGAAAAAATGAACGAACCCCCCGCCTCCGGCGGGGGATTCGCAGCGTTGGCACCATCGCAGAGACAAAGTATTGCAGAATCTTACGAAGGTTTATGCTGCGTTGCGCTGAGGCCACTAATATTAGATTGCAGGTCCCCAAGAGGGGACAGGCAATCTAATTTTTTATGCCTGGGGAGGTGATGGGGTGGCCGGTTACGCTTTCCGCACATTTGATGAA